>NZ_JWGX01000003.1:0-46900 GCF_000813075.1 Shewanella sp. ECSMB14102 | reverse complement strand
TGGTGCCAAACTCTTTGTTCCTAAACAATAAAGTTTCCATTATTGATGAAGATAAGCAATGACGGCGCAGCTTTGGGATAAGGTTGCCAATCAGGTCAATTTCAATCTGGAAATCGATGTGCAGCGCTTCTGCCACTTGGTAAAACCCGACGCCAGAATACTGGACTTTGGATGCGGTTATGGCCGGATAGCCAAGCAGCTAAAACAGTTAGGCTATCCTGAAGTGCTGGGGGTCGATCCCTCAACCGCCATGATAAAGCGCGGCCTCAGTCTGTACCCGGACATCAATTTAATTCAGCTGCCACAACTTCCATTGCCTTTTGCCGATGAAACATTCGATGTAGTGCTGAGCTGCGCCGTTTTAACCTGCATGTCATCTGAAATAGCGCAAAAAGCCGCCATATTGGAGCTTAAACGCGTGCTTAAGCCGGGTGGCTTGTTCCACCTGAGTGAGTTTTGCGCCCCCATTGCGAAACGTTTCACCTCACGGCTGGGTACTCCTATGTGTTACCACACGCCCATGCAGTTGCAGGAGCTGCTGGAAGACTTTGTCGACCTGAAAGATGAAGTCACAGCCTGTAGAACTTTGGCCGGCGATACGGCTCAATGCTATCGAGCCTTTGCCAGAAAACCGCAGCAGCTTTAGCTTAATTACGATAAATAGTCTGGATCAGATGAAAACCAAACTGGGTTTTGACCGGGCCATGCACTTCCAGCACCGGCTTTTTGAACACCACTTGATCGAAGGCCTTAACCATCTGGCCCGGACCAAACTCCCCGAGATCGCCACCGCGTTTTTTTGAAGAGCACTGAGAGTATTGTTTCGCCAGCTTGCCAAAGTCCTCTCCTTTGGCGATCCGGGCCTTGAGTTTTTCCGCCTCTTCACGGGTTTTAACCAAAATGTGTCGGGCACAAGCTCGGGCCATGTTGTTTCTCCTGAGTCATCTTCGTTTGCTAACCATTAGCAGACGATTTTACCATAATCTTGGATCCTCCCTTCATTCGATATGAAACAAGCTGCACTATGTTGACCTTATTTGCCTGGGGCAAGCTTTAGCCAAACCTATGTCAGAGCTTCAAAATAGCTTCTGCCACCGCTCTCCTACTACAAAAGTCCCAATCCCCCGGACTATTGGTGACCCTAACGGCCCGTGCTATAGTGCCCAATGCTTACAACCATTTTGATACAAAACAAAAACAAGCAACAACAAACTGTCAACCAAGTGGAGTCGTGCCATGAAGATACTGTCTTACCTCCCTTTAAGCTGTACCCTATTGCTCAGCGCTTGTGGCGGTGGTGGCAATGATAATGGCGGCGACCTTATCCCTCCTGTCGTTACTCCACCTCAGGCCTTGTCTCGCTGTGAGCAACAAAGTGAATTCAACAATCAAACAACAGCATCCGGTCTGGTTTTTAAGTTGCAAAGCCGTTATTTAGCCGGCCAGCAAAGCAGTGTTATTGCCACTATGGGCACGCTCAACAGCCGTAATATGCAGTTCCAATGGCAGCAGTTGTCCGGGCCCGGTGTCGATATGAGCATCAATGACAGCCCAGTGCTGGCGTTTGTAGCGCCACAAAGCGGTGATTACCGCTTTCAGTTAAATGTCAGCGGCAATGATCTCAGCCTGCAGGAGACGGTTACCCTGACAGTAGCAGCGGGAAGTGGCCTAAATATCCGCCAGGATCACCAAGTGGTAGAAGGCAATAATGTCAGCGTACGACTGGATAGAGTCAATGGCGCTGCGGCAAACAATATCAACTGGTGTATTGCTGCCGGGCCTGACCTTAATCTGGACTTGTCCAATCTTGAGCGTCCCTTATTTGTCGCCCCCGGGGTTAGCCAGGATACGGGGGTGATCTTGCGAGCCAGCGCCAGTGTCAATGGTGAGATCTTAAGCGATGAAGTCAGCATACTGATAACTGATGAAGCGCAAATTACCTCAGAGTACTTTGATGCGCCAGTTGCCCGCACTCATGCCTACAGGCGAAACTCGCCCTATGCCGATGTACTAAAACGCTGCACTTATTCCAATCAGTTGAGCGCTTGCCAGCTTAGTACCCTGCCCTTGATTGGACAAGTCGGCACCGGCATCAGTGATAAAGAAGCGATAATGGACCGGGTACTGGTATCCCACGATTGGATGGGGCGTAATTTTGAAGCCTTTATCGATCAAATGGACACTCATGGTGACTTTGCCACCTTATTGCAATCTGTCACCGCCGTGGTGATAAGCTACGATGTCCGTCCCTCCTTTTATTGGGTGGTTAGCGGCGCCATCTATCTGGATCCGGAAGATCTTTGGTTGACGGCTACTGAGCGCGACAGCATCAATGAAGCGCCGGATTACCGTGCCGGTTTCGGTAATGAGCTGCAGTTCCTGATCCCCTGGCGTTATGTCAAAGACAACGATTATGCTTCTGTCTATCGTGATCGCAACCAGCGCAGCAATCGTCCTATCAGTGAGTTGACTACCGATCTTTCCTCGCTGCTATACCACGAGTTGGCTCATGCCAATGACTTTTTCCCGCGCAGTGTTCATTCAAGCCTTGAGGGACCAACTTTGCTGGATGATTATTACCGGCGCACGGCGCAAAAAGCCTTGATATCGGATCAGCTCAGCAGCGCTTATCCGCTTAATAGCACAGAAATGAGAGCCCTGGCCAGCGTAAGCTTTATGGGCGAAACCGCCACAGCGACCCAAAAGGCATACTCGCCCGGGGATGTCAGCGGCTTCTTCTTTGCCGACAGAGCCAATGACTTTTACAACTACAGTACCTCCAGGGAAGATGCCGCCATGCTGTTTGAAGAAGCCATGATGAGTTACCGTCTTGGGATGCAGCGTGATGTGGCAGTGACAGACAAACCCGCAACCGTGACCGCAAACAGCATCAGTGTCGACTGGGGCCAACGGGGACGGATCGGTGCCACCGAACTTAGAAACCGAACAGGTTTGGTGTTGAGCGAGATGATGCCTGAGCTCAATAATCAGCTGCTGCTGGATAGTTTGCCGGCGCCGCTGCAGATGCAACCAGGCTTGAGTTGGGCAGCCAACCTCGGCATATCACCCACGCCCATGGCGCCAAAGAGCAATATCCAGCATCAACAACAGCGTGAACAAACTCAAGTGCCGCTGCGTTTGAGTGGCGATCGCCACAGAGCTCCTGTGGGTGTAAACAGACACTGATTGTTATTTTAGTTTGTCATAGTATAAAAAAGCGCTGCTCTAGGGCAGCGCTTTTTTACTATCTTTAGCGACTTAAAGACTAAAGCCGTAGCATCTCTTTGATAAAGGGAATGGTCAACTTACGTTGATGAACCATAGACGCCTTGTCCAGCCTATCCAGTACATCGAACAGGGTACGTAAGTCTCTGGCTAAACGATTAAGCAGAAAGCGGCCTACATCTTCCGGTAACTGTAGGCCACGCATGGCAGCGCGACGTTGCAATGCCACCAACTTTTCTTCATCGGCCATGGGCTGGAGCTGATAATTGAGTCCCCACTGCATCCTTGAGACCAGATCCGGCAAGGCAAAACCGGCATCTATAGGCGCTGCGCTGCCACTGACCACCAGAGCACAATGTTTCTGTTCGGCTACCCGGTTATAGAGATCGAATATCGCCTCTTCCCATAAAGGATGGCCGGCAATCGCATCGACATCATCAATACAAACCAGATCGAGCTGCTCCAACCCTTCAAGTAAAGCGGTGGAGATACTGGCATGAATACCCAAAGGAATATAAAAACTGCTGCGTTCCAACTCATTGGCGTGAGCACAGGCGGCGTGCATCAAATGGGTTCTACCCGATTTTACCGGTCCCCATAAATAAACGGCTCCCTGGCTGTGGCCTTCGGCACAGGCCCTCAGAGTCTGGATAAGTTCATCGTTTCCTGCCGCTGGATAGTAACTGTTAAAAGTCTCATCGTCCGGCAAGTGAACGGGCAGTGAAAGTTGCAAGGGTGAGTTTTGTGTCACTCAGGATCGTTCCCAATCGCGGTCAATCAAAAATGCGGGCGCCAAGTCTAGCATGACTGGCGCCGCGGTTAAAACCTCAACGGCTGTGCCACTGGTAAGGACCTAAGGGCTGGCTCACATTCTCGTTGAATTTTGTGGTCTCGGATGCCTGCGGCAATGAGTTAAAACCATCGTAACCCTGGCCGTCGGCGACATCTTGAAAACCGCTCTGGGCCGAAGATAACCGAGGCTCCAAACGCAACAGGTTTTTCAAGTCGTCTTCCGAGCCAAAAAGTTGCACCTTAAAAGTAGCGCTATCACCCTGCAAAGTGCTAAGGCTTGCTTCACGCACCGCGCTGAGTTGATTGAGAAACGCTTCAATTTCCACCAACTGCTTCATCTGGCTGATGCCGGTAAAACGTACCTTGCTCAGCAAACCATCCCCAGAGTCGGCTATGGCGTACCGGGACACAAAGTAATCGGACAGTGACAACATCATCTCGGCCACAGCCTCGTCTTTACTGACAGCTTGTCCCTGACGATTGAGCAGAGGCTGGCCGAAGGACTGACTGATATCCGTCTTGGGATAAAGTACCAATTGATAGTTAAATTCACTGCCATTTGCCTCAAGTGCGCCCATCGCAAAGAAGTCCGCCTGATAGCGAGTTGAGGCGGTAGCAACAGTATCGGCAAATAAACCGCGCACGTCATTGACATTGATACGCATCAAATCATCAAGATCCATCAAAGGAAACATCAGCGGCACACCACGTTCCATCGAAGCATCGGCAAACGCCTTGCGCTCTTCAGCGCTTGAGTCATCACTTAGGATAACTCTTTCATTGTTGATATCCGTACTGAGCCAAAACAGAGTTAAGGGACGCTGTTTGCCCCATACAGGCAAGCCGGCTTCACGCAACATGTCGACTATCTTCCGGTGTTCGAAATTAGCTTTTAGCTTGAGCCCTTCTTCAGTATCAAGATAACCAAACTGACTGACCAGGGCATCGGCATTGGCAAGTTTGGCTTGGATCTCCGGGCTTTCGAGAGCACTGCGTGAGCCGGAATTTTTTAAAATAACATCTTCCAATGCCTTCTTGAGCCCCTTGCTCTTCTCGGCACTGGATCTGGACCCAACGGCTACAGTAGCTTCATCCAGCTGTTTAACCTCAACAGCCTGAACCAAAGTCGTGGCGCAGAACAGGGAAAGAAAAACAACTGGCTTTACAAATAAATTCAGCATCTTTGCGACGGTAAAAAGTGGTCGGAATGGCAAAAGTGTATCATATATGCCCCACTTGGCGAGCCGGTGGAGATGAAAAACCTGCCTCTTGGTTCATCTCGGGTTCAACTATGGAAATTGTGAAAAATTTGATCTAAAACGGCAAATAGCCCCCCACGCTTTGTGGCCATCTGGTAATATTGGCCGGTTTAACCACAATACGGATAAAAAAATGAAATACCTTGCCCGTCCTCTGCAAGGCGCACAAATGTTATTTGTCGCTTTCGGAGCCCTGGTGCTGATGCCGTTGCTCACCGGCCTCGATACCAGCGTAGCCCTGTTTACCGCCGGATTCGGCACCCTGTTATTCCAACTGATCACCAAACGTCAAATCCCTGTTTTCCTCGCGTCGTCTTTTGCTTTTATTCCACCTGTTATGTATGGCGTCCAAACTTGGGGTATCCCTGCCACCATGGGCGGGTTGATGGCAGCCGGCTGTGTCTACCTAATGCTGGCCTCTGTGGTAAAACTGCGTGGCAGCGGCATTATTATGAGGCTTCTGCCCCCTGTGGTTGTGGGGCCGGTTATCATCATCATAGGTCTCGGCTTGGCACCGGTTGCGGTGAATATGGCGCTTGGTAAAAGTGGAGATGGCAGCCAGGTGCTTGTTGCCCAAGATACCGCGCTATTTGTTTCTCTGGCATCACTCCTGACCACCATAGCCGTGGCCATTTTTGCCAAGGGACTGTTGAGGCTGATGCCGATCCTGGCCGGCATTATAGTCGGTTACAGCTTGAGTCTGTATTACGGCATAGTGGACTTCAATGTTGTACACGAAGCCGCCTGGCTGGCCATGCCTAACTTCGTCGCTCCCGAATTTAACTGGCACGCCATAGCCTTCATGATCCCGGTTGCCATCGCCCCGGCGGTGGAGCACATAGGGGATATTCTGGCTATCTCCAATGTTACCGGTAAAGATTACCTGAAAAAGCCCGGCTTACATCGCACTCTTGCCGGTGACGGTGTTGCCACCATAGCAGCTACCGCTTTTGGCGGCCCACCCAATACCACTTATTCTGAGGTCACAGGCGCAGTAACCCTGACGCGCAACTTTGATCCGAGAATTATGACCTGGACAGCCATTACTGCTATTTTGCTGGCCTTCGTCGGCAAGTTGGGGGCTCTGATGCAGACCATTCCGGTACCTGTAATGGGCGGTATCATGTGTCTGTTGTTCGGCTCTATCGCTGCAGTGGGCCTCAACTCATTGATCAAACACCAGGTGGATCTCAGTGAACCTCGCAACCTTTCTATCGTTGGAGTGACACTGGTATTCGGTATCGGGGGGATGGCTTTCGGTATCGGTTCATTCAGCCTGACCGGCATCAGCCTTTGCGGTATCGTAGCTATATTGATGAACCTGTTGCTGCCAAACAGCAAACCTCACGCGAGCAAAACAGGTAACTCTGTAGCAGATGAAACCTAAGCTGAGTACTGGCTGCGTTAGAACATATTAATTAAAAAACCGATGGCGTTGTCATCGGTTTTTTGACTTATAATCTGTCATTTCCCAATGGGAAGCATAAGAACACATAACGAGCCTCACAGACTCGAATAAAAACCGTCTGGGATGTTCAGAAAACAAAAATCCCCAGGACATACCCGGGGATTTTAGGTCACTGTTTAGAGTTCAGGTTAGGGCTCAAGCCACTATGATAAAGCCAACAAAAGTCAGTGCCGCTGCGATTAAGGCATAAGGCAGTTGAGTGACTGCGTGGCTTACCAGATTACAGCCGGAGCCTTGCGCCGCAAGGACGGTGGAGTCTGAGTAGAAACATGCCTGGCTACCAAAGGATGAAGCTGACAACAAGGCGCCTATCACCAAGGGGATATCGGCACCAACAGATTGCGCCAGCGGCATTACAATAGGAATGGTCACCGCAAAAATACCCCAACTGGAACCTGTGGCAAAGGCCAGAATTGCCATGGCTACAAATACCACTGCCGGCAAGAGCTTAGGTGTCATAAAGGGACTCAGGGAGTCGATGACATACTGAGGCAGCAGCAGTTGATCGCAAACATCCTTGAACACAAAGGCGGCGATAACAGTGCCTATAGCCGGTAGCATGCTCTTGAAGCCATCTATCATCTGATCCATCATTTCGGACAAGGGCATCAAACGCTGTACCGTGTAATATGGCAAGGTAATCACCAAGGTTGCCAACAAGCCTTTCCATACATCGATATCGAAGTAGACGGTAAAGCCAACCAACAGCAAAATAGGTACCAGGAAATTATGTAATTGTCCTTGCTTATCGGCCAGCTCAAACTCCTCTTCCATCGCGCGCACGGCATATTCATCCAAGGTCTGGACTTCATCAAAATTTGTTTGTTCTTTGGCTGGACTACCGGCAGCCGCAGCAAGCTGTGCTTTTTTCATTGGCCCTATGGCCGGGACTATGCCGAGAATCACCAACAACACCATGGCAACTGCCAACCAGGCATAAAACATGTACGGGATTGCCTGCATATAGATTTGGATCCCCTCACCTTCGGCAGCCACTCCGTTGTTGACCAAGAGCCCGCCGAAAAAGACCGCCCAGGTAGATAGCGGCACCAACACGCACACTGGCGCAGCGGTAGAGTCGACCACATAGGCCAGCATCTCACGGGAGATCTTGAATCTGTCGGTGACCCGTTTCATGGTTTCACCGACCGTGAGCGCATTCAGGTAATCATCAATGAAGATAACCAGGCCAAGTACAAAGGTCATTAGCAGGGACGAGCGCGGCCCCTTGGCTAACTTAATTGCCTTGCGGCCAAAGGCCAAGGCACCGCCGGTGCGCACCAATAAGGCAATCAGGGCACCGAAACTGCCACACACCAGGATTAACCAACCTATGGTCTCATCGGCCATCACTTTGAGTGAAATATCGGCGAAGTTATTCAGTACCTGACTGGGATCCAAAAGTAACAGACCACTGACCGCGCCTATGATCAACGCCAGGATGGGACGACGCAGCCAAATGGCCAGCACCAATACAACAATGGGGGGAACAAGACTTAACGCTGTCGGCTCAGACATGCACTTAGGTCCTCAAAAAGATGGCCTTACGGCCCTATAAAGTCATGTGGGGCGTTCAAGACACCGCCAAAACAACTGCTTTATTTACGGCTTTCCGCCAGACGGACAGTAACAACTGGTCGCTTTTGTTGGAGCCTTGCTAAAAACATCGCGCAGAAAATAATGCTCAACTGCATATGAGTCAACCATAATCTGAATCAGTCAGCGCAAATTTTGACCTTGCAGGCAATTACCGAAAAATTTCTATATGATTCAATAGCTTTTACATGCACATTTTAAGCCCTTTTAGTGCTATTGACATATAAGCATTCAGTTAAACTGCCTTTTTATTTTAAACAATGTCAAATGAGTTTTGTGCTAATCACCAGTACCTTGGAGATTAAGCAGTTTTAAATACTGATATCCAACAAATTAGCAGTCGCATCATCTTTTAACTGGCATATTTGTTTGACGTGAAAAGATAAAAATTCTGTTAAAAGCAAAAAATATGGCTCACCCCCCCTTTCTAAGATGCTTTAAATTAGGTATCGTGCCGAAGGTTAAACTCTTTCATATCAGCCAGTTTCGAGGTAGTAATGCGGCCAATCATCAAATCCAATAAGCTCGACAGTGTTTGTTACGATATTCGAGGACCGGTACATAAAGAAGCACGTCGGTTGGAAGATGAAGGGCATCGTATTCTTAAACTCAATATAGGTAACCCGGCCCCCTTTGGCTTTGAAGCCCCGGAAGAGATAGTTCGTGACGTCATCCTCAACCTGCCATCGGCTCAAGGGTATTGTGAGTCCAAAGGTTTGTTTTCTGCCCGTAAGGCGATAGTGCAGCATTACCAGTCCCAGGGGATCTTCGGTGTCGATATTGAAGATATCTATATAGGTAATGGTGTTTCCGAACTGATAGTGATGGCCATGCAAGGGCTACTCAATACCGATGATGAGGTGTTGGTTCCCTCCCCTGACTATCCACTATGGACCGCGGCGGTTAACCTGGCCGGCGGCAAGGCGCGCCACTATCGCTGCGATGAAGCGGCCGACTGGTTTCCCGATCTTGAGGATATCAAGAGCAAGATTGGCCCAAGAACCCGCGGAATTGTGATTATCAACCCCAACAATCCAACCGGTGCCGTATACAGTCGCGAGCTGTTGCTGGAGATTGTTGAGTTGTGCCGGCAACACTCCATCATACTGTTTGCCGATGAGATTTATGACAAAATTCTTTACGATGGCGCTGTGCATATCCCGGCCTGCAGCTTGTCGGACGATATTCTCACAGTGACGTTTAATGGCCTTTCCAAAGCCTATAGAGCCGCCGGTTTCCGGGTCGGTTGGATGATGCTGTCCGGCAATCTCAAGGCGGCGCGAAGTTATATTGAAGGGCTGGAGATGCTCTCCTCTATGCGCCTTTGTGCCAACGTGCCCAATCAACACGCGATTCAAACCGCATTAGGTGGTTATCAAAGTATCAATGAGCTTACCGCCATAGATGGCCGCCTGACCCAACAGCGGGATATCTGTTATGAGCTACTCAATCAAATTCCCGGCGTGAGCGTGGTGAAACCCAAGGGTGCCATGTATGCATTCCCTCGCCTCGACAGCAAGCGTTTCGGCCTCAGGGACGATGAGCGCCTGGTGCTGGATCTACTGAAAGATAAGAAAATTCTCTTGGTACAGGGCACTGCCTTTAACTGGTCAGAGCCGGATCACTTACGAGTGGTGTTTCTTCCTCATAAGGAAGACTTACAGCGGGCCCTGCTCGCCTTCGGTGACTTCCTCGAGTACTACCGCCAATAACAAATGCCAGCCGCCCGTCGAGGCGGCTTTTTTATCGCCGCCCGGCACTGACAGCCTTTAACCACTGAGGTAAAGTAAGGGAAACGCGCAAAAACTTAGAGAAGTTGTATGAGTCACCTTTTTGCCCACCTGGCCAGGATGAAGTTAATTCAGCGTTGGCCTTTAATGTATAACGTCCGCCCCGAGAATGTGCAGGAACACTCATTGCAGGTCGCCATGGTGGCCCATGCGCTGGCCATCATCAGTAACCGTAAATTCAATGGTCAGTATTCGCCCGATCGCGCCGCTACCCTGGCCATCTTTCACGATGCCGGCGAAATTCTTACCGGCGATCTGCCCACTCCGGTCAAATACTTCAATGCCGAGATAGAAGCCGAATACAAGAAGATTGAAGCCATAGCCGAAGCCAGGCTGCTGGAGATGGTGCCCGAAGAGTTTCGTGACGACTACCGCTCGCTGTTTATCAGTGATAACGCCGAGCTCAGCCATCGCAAGTTGGTCAAGTCCGCCGATACTCTGTGCGCCTATCTTAAGTGTCTCGAAGAAAAGCGTGCAGGCAACAACGAGTTCAATAGTGCCCGCAAGCGACTCGAAACCATGCTGGATGCCAACCCCGACCCGGCAGTGGCGTATTTTCGCGAGCATTTTATTCCCAGTTTCACCCTGGATCTGGATGAGATCAATCAACTGCTCTAGCAGGAGATATTATGAGCCAAGCCCACTGGCAAGCCAGGCGCGAGCCCAATAACAGTCAGCGCCGCGACGATAATCGCAGTCCCTATCAGAGAGACAGAGCCAGAATTCTGCACTCTGCCGCCTTTCGGCGCTTACAGGCCAAGACTCAGGTACTTGGGGTGGGCATGAACGACTTTTACCGCACCCGCCTGACCCACTCACTGGAAGTCTCGCAAATAGGCACGGGCATAGCCGCCCAGCTGAAGCAGCGCTATCCCGAAATGGCCTTTTTGCTCGATTCCATGAGTCTGCTCGAAGCCCTGTGTCTCGCCCACGATATCGGCCACCCACCCTATGGCCATGGCGGTGAGGTGGCGCTCAACTACATGATGCGTGAGCACGGCGGCTTTGAAGGCAATGGCCAGACCTTCAGAATTCTTACCCGGCTCGAACCCTATACCGAACACTTTGGCATGAACCTAACCCGGCGTACCCTGCTCGGTGTACTCAAATATCCAGCGCCGGTACGTACGCTGAGAGTCGATAGACCCCAGCCGGAACTGAGTCACTATCGTCAGTTAAGGCCGAGCCAATGGCCGCCGGTCAAAGGGGTTTTCGATGATGATGAAGCTATCCTCGATTGGGTGCTTGAGCCGCTGGATAGTAAAGACAAGCAAGGCTTTCTCAGCCACTATAGCCCGGGCGAAGGGCTGCACCATCGCACCCGCTATAAATCATTCGACTGCACCATTATGGAGCTGGCCGATGATATCGCCTATGCGGTGCACGATCTCGAAGATGCCATAGTGATGGGAATTGTCACCTGCTCCAATTGGCATGAGGATATGCGTGCACCGCTGCAAGCCATTGAGGATGAATGGATCCAAAGCCAGCTCGGGAATATTGAGCTCAAGCTGTTTTCCCGCAAACATCACTTGCGTAAGGATGCCATAGGAACCTTGGTAAATGCGCTGGTAACCGCCATCAGAATCGACCAAACTCCGGACTTTGCCGAACCCTTGCTGAGATTCAATGCCAAGTTGGAGCCGGCCTTTGCCGAGCTATTGGAACTATTGAAGCAGTTTGTACTTAAACATGTGGTACGTAAGCCCGAGATCCAGATGCTGGAGTACAAGGGGCAACAGATAGTGATGGAGCTGTTTGAAGCCTTTGCCTCGGATCCCCTGAGGCTTTTGCCTCACAACACACAATCTCGTTGGCAGCAAGCCAACAACAAGGGCGAAAACAGCCACAGAGTAATAGCAGACTATATCTCGGGAATGACAGATGAGTTTGCCGCCAGGTTACATCAGCAACTGTTTAGCCCAAAGGGCGGTGCCATCATAGACTTGAGCCAGAATTATTGACCACATCAAGCCAATGCCGTTCAGTTAATAATGGGTCGAAAAAATTGATCTTCATTTCACATGAGGGGAATACGATTTACGCAGGCTTTGCCATATCGTTGCGAAGGGGCGAACTCATCAAGGCAGGCCGTATAATAGCTGTTATTTTTTGATGATTTATACCAAGGAGGACATGGCGGTAGTTTTACCATCATGAACCACTACATGATTGATCATGAGCAATCACTCTAGATGGCTGCATAGCCGCTTGATGTTAAAACGTGATTGAAAAAGAGGGTTACCTTTGTTGGGTAGCCATCTAGGGAAATATTCGGAAAGCTAGCTATGGAAATAAAAAAGAGGCCGCAAATTTGCTTGGCCTCTTTTTTAATATGGTACCCGAGGACGGACTTGAACCGTCACGCTGTTACCAGCGAGGGATTTTAAATCCCTTGTGTCTACCGATTCCACCACTCGGGCAAATTGTGCGACAAGGAGCATATCTCATCGTCGCTGAAAGAGTGGAGGCGCGACCCGGAGTCGAACCGAGATCGACGGATTTGCAATCCGCAGCATAGCCATTCTGCCATCGCGCCCCAAGCCGTAAGGCTGGGATTGGAGCGACATATCGGGTTCGAACCGATGACCTGTACCTTGGCAAGGTACCGCTCTACCAACTGAGCTAATGTCGCATCACTTGTTTGCTTCATCTTCCGAGTTGACAATCAACAAAGGTACCGACCTTCTGTTTTACCAACTGAGCTAATGCCGCATCGCTTGTTTGCTTCATCTTCCGAGTTGACAATCAACAAAGGCACCGACCTTCTGTTTTACCAACTGAGCTAATGTCGCATCGCTTGTTTGCTTCATCTTCCGAGTTGACAATCAACAAAGGTACCGACCTTTTGTTTTATCAACTGAGCTAATGTCGCATACCAGTTCCGCTATCCAAGCGAAAGCCAGAGTCTTATCCCCTGACTGCGGAATGGCATTCTACCGATTTAAGGGCGGGAGTCAATCGGCAAATAAGCATTTTTATATCAAAATGGCTTGAATGCTGGCAATTTACTCAACAGGGGACTATTTCCGGTCAAAATGATTAAAATGCAATCTGATTCAGTAGCTTGTCGACTCCCTTCCCTATCAAATGACATCCTAAAAAACCTTGTACAACGCCTCTCTAAAATCACTTCTCAAACGGTCCGAGGTGAATCCAATAATATTCAGGCTTGGATATAACAAGGCCCGGTACTCAGACCGGGCCTTGGCTATTAAGAGTCGGAATTAATCTTCAGACAATGGCAGAGACAAGTAGTTAAGACCTAACATCTTCTGCATTACACCCACCACCTGGCAGCTATAACCAAACTCATTGTCATACCATACGTAGAGGATGGCGCGCTTGCCATCGGCGATAGTGGCTTGAGAGTCAACCACGCCGGCGTAGCGTGAACCCACCAGATCACAAGAAACGATTTCCGTAGACTCGGTGAAGTCAACCTGGTTTTGCAGCTCTGAATGCAGCGCGATATCACGCAGATACGCGTTCATATCTTCTTTGCTGGTTTCAGCATTCAGGTTCAGACTAATGATGGCCATAGACACATTAGGAGTCGGCACCCGAATCGCATTACCGGTCAGCTTACCGGAAAGCACCGGCAAGGCCTTGGCAACGGCTTTGGCGGCACCGGTTTCGGTGATCACCATATTCAGCGGCGCGCTGCGACCACGACGGTCGGCTTTGTGGTAGTTATCAATCAGGTTTTGGTCATTGGTATACGAGTGGATAGTTTCCACGTGACCATTTTCGATACCGTACTTATCATTAACGGCCTTCAATACAGGCGTAATGGCGTTGGTGGTACAGCTGGCAGCAGAAACAATAACGTCTTCCGGCAGAATATCGCTGTCGTTAACACCAAAGACTATGTTCTTGATACTGCCTTTGGCAGGTGCAGTCAGTAGAACCTTGGATGCACCAGGGCTCTTAAGGTGCAGACCCAAACCGTCTTCATCTTTCCAGATACCTGTGTTATCGACCACCAAGGCATCAGTAATACCATACTTGGTGTAATCCACTTCATCGGGTGAGTTGGCGTAAATCACCTGAATATAAGTACCGTTGGCGATGATGGCGTTGTTCTCTTCATCCACCTCAACCGAACCGTTAAAAGGTCCGTGTACTGAATCACGGCGCAGTAGGCTGGCACGTTTTTCCAGATCGCCCTTACGGCCACCGCGCAGTACGATAGCGCGCAGGCGCAACTTGTTGCTGCGACCGGTTTTTTCGATCAACAGACGGGCCAGCAGACGACCGATACGGCCGAAGCCGTACAGTACGACGTTGCGTGGTTCAACTTCATCTTTGCTTTCAATGGCACTGGCCAGCTCGCGGCTCATATAAGCCTCGATTTCGCTGCCATCGGTATGATTACGCCAGTACTTAACCGCCAGTTTACCTATATCCACTTTGCACTGTTTGACATCCAGTTTGCTCAGGGCTTCTACGAAGGGGAAGCTCTCACGCAGGCGCAGCTTGTCGCCCACATGGCGACGAACCAGACGATGGGCCTTGATAATATCGATAGTGGAGGCGATCAGCAGGGGTTTACCATAAACCACCACTTCTACGCCCTGATTGCGATACAACTTGCCCAACAGGGGCTGCATGGCCTCTGCCAGTTCGAAGCGTTCTTGCCAACTTTGTAGGTGTTTATCAGCGCTCATTTACAGATCCTTTATCTCACTTTTCCACTTAAATTAACGGGAAAGGTTTGAGTAACAAAAAGAAAAGACCAATAATCATATTTATGACAGCTAACCTGCCCCTCTTTGGTCGGCGCTATTGTAATGAAAACTGCAGCTTCAAGCTAGTAGGAGATTTTCGCTAAATCTCTAATTAAATTACAGATTTAACCATGTGGAGCGTATTTTGACGCGTAATCTAGTAATAATTACATCATTTATCCTTATAGCATGGGTTAGTGGCTGTGATAACGGCGGTAACCCCGCCACTATTTGTAAGAATAATCCTGAACTTTGTGACGATTTGCATAAGGATAGCTGGTGCAGGCGGGAAAAAAACAGTCTGATTATTCAGCGCTACCAGGTCAAAACCACCGCTGAACCCTCAGGTGAGCAAATTTATCACTTGCTCACTAAACTGGAAAACTACAACCGCTGTGTGGGACTTGCGTCCGGAGTACAACATATTCTCAATCCAGAGCGCACCAATGACAGAGCCAGAGCCTATGGTTTAAGCGCGCAAAGCCTGTCTGAGCTGCAGGCCTCCACCAAGGGCAGTAATGACATTTATATTGCCTTCTATCACTGGGCACATTTAGGTGACGATGCGGCGCTCAAGGTATTGCTTGAAGCAGAGAAACAGCAACAGATAGATTCATCCGAGATCCTTGCCGGGCTAGCGGGCTATTATCTCAAGTTTGATGCCATCAAAGCGAAACAACTCTATCTTAAAGTGTTTTCAAAAAGTACAGATAAGAACTTCGACCCCGATTGGTTATTGGGGCTGGCGAGTGCTTCCCGGCAGTTGCAGGATATGGAGCAGGCCTATCTGCTTTCAAGAACCAATCTACTGTTGACCGACAACCCGGTCGATGAGGTCCAGCTTCAGGCCATGATAGGCAACAACAGTCAGCTGAGTACTCATTTGGATCAACAGGCAAGTAGTCTGGCGGACGCTCTCAAAAGCGGTGATTACCTTGAGAGTGACTGGCCCAAACGCCTGCAAGGCAATGCGGGGACACAAGTTGCTCCTGAGGTTGGAGCAACACAAGCCGCAAATAGCAAACCCATTGATAGCGACAGTAAGCTTGAGAAAAGCGCCGAAGCGGCCAAACAAAACTGATGATCTATTCTCCGGGCGGCAAATTACTTGCCAGTTTGTAATTTACGCCTGTCGGTCGCACAATTAAAGCATTGTTTCGCGACCGCTGTAATAAAAACACCTAATTTGTTAACGGAATAGCCAGTTACAGCGTGATTTAACTTGACGACCCGCGACACTTTTGTAATTTTACTACCAATTACTGTTTTTACATTCACCAGAGGGATATGAGATGACTATCCGCGTAGCAATTAACGGTTATGGCCGTATCGGACGCAATGTTCTGCGTGCTCTATACGAGAGCGAGAAAGACTATCCTATTCAAATCGTTGCCATCAACGATCTCGGAGACGCTTCCATCAACGCTCACCTGACCAAATATGACTCTGTTCACGGCCGCTTCAACGCCAAAGTAGAACACGACGATGAAGCTATTTATGTCAATGGCGACAAGATCCCGACCTTCCAGGAACGCGATCCATCCAAACTGCCATGGGCCGAGCTGCAGGTAGATGTGGTTTTCGAATGTACCGGTATCTTCACTTCCAAAGAAGCGGTACAACCACACCTGGATGCCGGCGCCAAGAAGGTTATCATCTCAGCTCCCGGTAAGAATGTTGATGCCACCGTGGTATACGGGGTTAACAACCAGGAAATCACCAAAGAGATGACTGTTATCTCCAATGCTTCCTGTACCACTAACTGTCTGGCACCAGTGGCCAAGCCATTGAACGATGCCATCGGCATTGAATCCGGCCTGATGACCACGATTCACGCCTACACCAATGACCAGCGTCTGTCTGATGTGTATCACAGCGATATGCGTCGTGCCCGCGCGGCGGCTTTGTCGATGATCCCAACCAAAACAGGTGCTGCTGCGGCTGTTGGTTTGGTTGTACCTGAGCTTCAGGGCAAGTTTGACGGTCTGGCAGTTCGGGTTCCGACTGTCAACGTGTCTCTGGTTGACCTGTCCTTTATCGCTTCCCGCGACACCACAGTGGAAGAAGTTAACGCCATTATAGAAGCGGCAGCCAAGACTTCCCCCATGAACGAAGTGCTGGCGGTTAATAAGGAGCCTCTGGTTTCCATCGACTTCAACCACAACGCCTTCTCATCCAACTTCGACGCCACCCAGACTCGCGTCAAGGGACGCCTGGTGAAAGTCATGGCCTGGTACGACAACGAGTGGGGGTTCAGCAACCGTATGCTGGACAACGCCGTTGCCTTGATGACAGCCAAGTAATATAAGTTCAAAGCCGAACGCCTGCCGAGTGCAGGCGTTTTTTATGCCAGTTGTACTAGCTTTGTCTTGCCACAGACTAGGTCTTTATTTCTCAAACTTCCATAGCCCGTTTTATCCGTCTGTCAGCAGTGCTTCTCCCGATATCCCCCTGCTGTCTCATTGCTCTTTCAATATTTGATGTAAAGCAGCGGATTTCCATTTTAGACAAGCGCCATCAAACACATTTCACTTCCGGAAAATAAAGTCCCTACTTAGACTTAGGTTAAAAGCCATTTCAATTATTGTGTTTGAAAGCCAATTCGGCCATTGCGCCGGTTAGCGCCTTGCCTTTAGCGGAGCCTCACTATGGACAATCAATTTCTTAGTCTTATTACCGATCCCCTGCTTGACCCCAAGCAAAAGACCCTGGCGCTGGCCGGTGCCGCCGATGCCAGTATTCCCTATCTGCCTCGCAGTGAAGCACTGACCCAAGCCATGGATAAAGGCATTATTTGCGATATGTTTGAGGGCCATGCCCCGTTCAAACCCAGATATGTTTTGCCCGATTACCAACGTTTTCTCGAGCAAGGCTCCGAGTATCTGGAGTTGACACCGGCCGAAGATCTGGATGATGCTCTGATGAAGCTGATGGTGCTGTATCACCATGTGCCGTCAGTCACCAATATCCCGGTTTTTCTCGGCTATCTCGATAGTTTATTGTTGCCTTACTGCCAGGACGTCAGTGATGAAGCCCTATATCAGAAACTGAAACGCTTCTGGATCCAGTTGGATCGCACCCTGCCGGACGCCTTTATGCATGCCAATATAGGCCCAGAGGACAACCGTGTCTGCCGCACTATTTTACGCATTGATGCCGAGCTCAAGCAGGTGGCTCCCAATCTAACCTTTATGTATGACCCCAGGCGCACGCCCAAAGCGCTGCTGCGATTGGCGACAGACAATATCATTGCCTGCAGCAAACCTCATATCGGCAACTGGCCGATACATGCCCAAACCTTTGCCTGTGCTCCCGGTGAGGCGCCAAATCAAACGTTCGGCATTGTCAGCTGTTATAACGCGCTCCCCACCCGAGGCGGTGCCAATACACTGGTCAGACTTAACCTCAAAGCCGTCGCCGAAGAAGCCGGTACCCTGGAGGAAATGCTCGAGCGCACCCTGCCCCATTACTGCAACCTGATGTATGAACTGATTGAGCTACGCTGTGAGTTTTTACACCATAGATCCCATTTCTTCGACTCCTTCCTGGTAAAAGAAGGCCTCATTGACGAATCCCGCTTTGCACCCATGTTCGGCGTTTATGCCATGGCCGAAGCCGTCAATCATCTGCAGCAGTTGGCAGGTATGAGTGGCGAATATGGTCACAACGAGCAGGCCAATGCACTCGGTTTAGCCATTACCCGCGCGCTCAGTGACAGAGTGACCACTACCCAAGTCAGTTTTGGCTTTAATGACCGCGCCTTACTTCATGCCCAGGGGGGCCTTTCCATCGACAAAGGCACCACTCCCGGAGTCAGAATAGCCTACGGCCACGAGCCGGACCCTGTCACTCATGT
Organism: Shewanella sp. ECSMB14102; assembly: GCF_000813075.1. Lineage (NCBI taxonomy): Bacteria > Pseudomonadati > Pseudomonadota > Gammaproteobacteria > Alteromonadales > Shewanellaceae > Shewanella > Shewanella sp. ECSMB14102. Next base: position 28,184 of record NZ_JWGX01000003.1, on the reverse strand, counting down.
ATTGGCGCTGGCGCCGCAACACGCTTTCTATCCTTCCGGGATCAGCGAGATCCTGACCCTGGATGAAACCATCAAGGCCAATCCTGAAGCCCTGCTTGAGCTGTGTATTGGCGCCCTGGATGCCGGCTTTCGTGAATTTACCGCCAATACCGCCGATACCGATCTGGTGCGCATCACAGGTTATATGGTGAAAAAGTCGCAGATCGCCAGTTACCGCCAACAAGGCTCACGTACCAACACCACCTTTCTGGGCACAGAAGCCAGTGAAACCACGGCCGTGACCCAAAGGGCACCGCGGGTAGTGAGCGCAGAGTTCCATGCCGCCGACAAGTCCCAGGTGTAAGGACGCAAGCTATGAAGAGTGCAGCCCCGGGAATAGGAATATTTGATAGCCCGTCTAATCATTCTGAGCTTAATCGCTATGAGCTGAATGGGCGTCAGTCGAATCGCCGTGAGTTAAATAGCGGCGACACTGGCACTTCGGCATTGACTATAAGTTCCAAAGTTGCCAGTGCCGACGTCGCCAGAGTGTTGCCCTTCTCGACCGTTGATGGCCCGGGCAATCGCATGGTGTTTTTCCTTCAGGGTTGCAACTTTCGCTGCCCCGGTTGCCATAATCCGGAAACCATCACTCTGTGTGACGCCTGCCAGGAGTGTATTACGCACTGCCCGGCAGGTGCCTTGAGCCTAAAATCAGCTGCGGCTGACATTCAAGCAGTTTCAAATAGCAAGGCATCTCTCAGGCTTGCCTGGGATAGTACAAGCTGCATCGGCTGCGACACCTGTCTCGATGTTTGCCCTTCGAGCAGCCAGCCCAAAACCCAACGCCTGTCAGTCGAAACAGCATTGACACTGATTAAAAGGCAGAAAGCTTTTATCCGCGGTATCACCTTGAGTGGCGGAGAGGCCAGCTTGCAGCTGAAATTTGTCAGCACCTTGTTCAAAGCCATCAAACAAAGCCCAGAGCTCAAACACCTGACTTGCCTTTTGGATACCAATGGTAGCCTGGGAGCAAGTGGTTGGCAGCGTCTGATCCCTTGGCTTGATGGCGCTATGGTTGACCTGAAAGCCTGGGATGAGCCGGCTCACCGACGACTGACAGGCCGTGGCAATATCAAGGTCAAGCAGAGCCTGCAACTGCTGGCCGAAGTAGGAAAACTGGCGGAAATCAGGCTACTGGAAGTCCCCGGAAAGAGTGATTATTGGCAGCACTTTGACGCTCTGGCGTCGTTTTTGCTCGACTTGCAACGCCGGCAAGCGCTGAAGGGGGAGCCGATGCGGCTGCGCCTAAACGGTTACAATCATCATGGTGTCAAAGGCGAGGCCTTGCGCTGGCCCAAGGCGAGCCAACAGCAGATTGATGACCTGGCCAAGGCGCTCAGCCGCGCCGGTATAGCCAATATCAGTCTGCCACCGGTTAACCTTGGCTGATGGACTGCTTAAAGCCACTCAGCAGGGTCGCTTTTAGCCATTGTAGCGCCGGATCTCGGCTACCACTTTGATGATGCACCATGCTATAGCCCACCTTGCCATAGGCAAAGGGCAATGGCTTAACTACCATGCCGCTTGCCTGCGCCGCCATTGAAGCCCACAGCGCCGAGCAGGTAAACAACAAGTCCGAGTGGCGGCAGATACTGGCGGCGGCGCCGAAGTCGGCGACTTCCAGCGCCAGCTCCCGCCTGCGGCTCAATTGTGCCAATGACTGCTCGAAAAAGGGTTGCTGCAGATCGGCATCCAAGATGCCCACATGGGCGAAGCTCAGATAGGCATCCAGCGTCAGCTCTTTTGCCGCCAGCGGGTGATCGGCCCGCATCAGGCAACACATCTCGTCCTCTGCCAAACGCTCCCAAATCAGTTCGTTGCGGCCAGTTGGCGGCTGTCCCAAGTCGTGAGGCAGAACCAGCAAGTCCACCCGTCCTTCACACAGGGATTGAAACCCCGTGCTCTCTTTGGCATGCACCGCCAGTGTCATTCCCGGCGCCCGCTGCTGCACGCTGGCGATAGCGCTCGCAAGCAGTTCGAAGCTGCTTTCCCTCAGCGCCAAATTCATCCGCCCTTGAAATCTTTCCGGGCGAAAGCCCTCTTCGGTAAACAGGTTATCCATCTCTCTGAGCATGGCGCTGATAACCGGCCCGAGTCGTTTGGCCTTGGCAGTCGGCAACAGCTGATTACCCTGACGGTAGAAGAGCTCATCATCGAGGCAATCCCTGAGCTGAGAGAGTATTTTGCTGACCGCCGAAGGGCTCAAACACAGACGTGTGGCCGCCTGGGTGACGCTTTGCTCTTCCAGCAGCTGTCTGAGCACCAGAAGATGACGGAAATTAATGCGGGATAAGCGGACGATATCACTCATTCTGGCTGTGTTTAACCTTGGCTGGATTTAACCTTGACTGAATAAGCCAAGGCTAAACCAAAACTGAATCAAGTTCTGCAATCAGGCTCTCATTCAGCCAAGCGCTTGGTAAAGCGCTGTCAGAGAATACGCCGCAGCAGAAAGTCGGCCTTGAGCCTGCGAATACGATTCATGATTTTTTTTACCGGCTTGGGGTAACTCTGCAAGGTATCTATCTGGCTGTAATGATACAAACGCTGGCTGTGCAGCAGCAGATGTTGCTGCTCTTTGGCAAAAGACTCGGCCAGCTCTTGTTTGTCATCATGCAGCAGTAAACCATTTTCCAGATCCAGGGCCCAGGCCCGCGGATTGAGATTGCTGCCGGTGAGCAGATGTTTGCGACCATCCATGCTCACCCCTTTGAGGTGATAACTGTTGTTGTCATGCTTCCACAGATGGATATTGAGTAGTCCTTGATCAACCGCCCACTGCTGGCGTTTGACAAACTTGCGCAGCGACTGCTCATAGAGGTACGGCAATGCACCTATGGTGGAAAAATCCTGATCCGGCGAAATATAGAAGTCATTGGCCGTCTTGTCACCCACCAAAATATCCAGACGCTTGCCGTTACGCAGATGTTTAACCAACGCCCGCACCAAAGCATAGGGCGGGTTAAAATAGGGAGTGCAGATAAAAAGCGATTCCTTGGACTCCTCAACCATGGCGAGTACCGCCTTGTTGAGCGGATTGCGCTTGCGTCCAAGCCCCAAAAGCGGCGTGACCCGCAATCCCTCTTCAACGCCCTTGAATTGATAGCTTGCCGCCGACAATCGCTGCTTAAAGCTTCTGACATCAATTTTTTCCGGCAGCACTTCCTCTTCTTCCGGACAGCTCAGGCAACTGACCGCTTTGTCGCTTAAAATAGCACTGTCAATCATCTCTCGCATGCTGGCAGCCAGCTCGGCCGATTCCAGCAAGTGATAGCGATCGAAACGGTATCTGTCTTTCTGCTGCAGGTAGATATTATTGAGGCTGGCGCCGCTGTATATCACGGCATCATCGACAATAAAGCCCTTGAGGTGCAGTACTCCCATAAACTCACGGGATTTCACCGGTACGCCATAGATGTTGAAACGCTGCTGCGCTTGCGCCATCACCTGACGGTACATCAGGTTGTTGCCGCCATCGCCCTTGTGGCCGATAAGGCCGCGGCGGGCACGGTGAAAATCTACCAACACTTTGATTTCGAGTTCGGGTCTGGCTGCCTTGGCCGCCAGCAGTTCGGCAAGTATTTCGCGTCCGGCCTCATCGTCTTCCAGATAGAGTGCCGCAATATAGATGGCCTCTTTGGCGCTACGGATCCGCTCAATCAAGGTCTGTTTGAAGTTACTTGGGGTCAGCAGCCAGTGCAATGCATCCGGCGCTATGGCAATTCCACCCAGCTTATCCAGCAAGGTATCCTCCTGTCACTGTATGTTCCGGCAATCCACTCGCTCCTTGTGTTTCCCGGCAAAATGTCCTTCCCCTGTGATGGCGTAATCGATAAAGATCCACGGCGGGGCGAATAAGGCAATAGAAATTACCCACTTGTCTTCTATCGGGCAAGCCTTTTCTAGTCAACAGCCGCTATTGGTTCACGATTTCGGCGCAATTTGTATCAAAAGAGGCTATGAGGACACCGCGCCAAGAGTAAAACCGACCCAGATCACGCTTTTGTGATGGCAGCCCTGTTATCACAGCATTAGCCTTATACACTAATATGCCCTTAATCCCTCACTCACTTAACTCAAACCTGGACGGCAATGAACAAACAATTCTGGTTGACGCTTATCGGTACCCTGCTCGCGGCCTGGGCTTTGTTTCACTTCAAAACCTATCTCGGCCCTTTGGTACTGCCGCTGTTTATCGGTTTGGTATTGATAGTCACACTTAAACTCTATGCACTGATGGACAAGGACGACAGCTAAGGCTCTGCAGGTTATACTCTCAAAAGCATTCACGGAACCGGAGGCTTTTTTATGCCACAGTTGTCCCTGCAGGGCTTGGCACGTCCACTGTTATTATTGAGCGCCATGGCGCTGTCTTCCCCTTTGAAGGCCGATAATACCTCTCTTGATGATCTTTTGGATCTGATTACTCCGGCTTCATCACAAACTGCCGTCTGGATAGAAGATCTGCAAAGCGGCGAGCAACTGCTGAGCCACAACAGTGAAACCCTGATGATCCCGGCCAGTACTCAAAAACTGCTGACCGCGGTAACGGCCACTGAGCTGCTGGGAGAGGAGTTTCGTTATCACACCAGCATTCTCAGTACCAATTCGCCCAAAAATGGCGTACTTCAAGGCGATCTCTATCTACTGTTCAGTGGCGATCCTACCTTAAAGCGCCAGGATCTGATGGAACTGTTCAAGCGTGTCACCGAAGCGGGTATCAACCAGGTACAGGGCAACCTTATCTTGATAGGAGAAACCCATGAGCAGCTTAGAGCACCCGGTTGGGTATGGGATGACTTGGGGATCTGTTACGCAGCCCCCGTCTCCAGCTATGTGATTAACCAAAACTGTGTCCATGGCAAACTCGAACCCACACTCGCCTCGGACAAAGCCAAAATTTCAGCGCCGGTTTATCTGCCGGTCAAGCTGACCACCAACGCCATTTTCGACAAAGGTCACAAGCAGGGCTTTTGCGAACTGCAACTGGACCGATTACCCGGCAACCACTTTCATTTCAGTGGCTGTTTCCCAGGCGCTCAGGTATTACCGTTGGCGCTGGCGGTCAACGACCCCGGCCAATATGCCATCGACAGCGTCGCCGGCATTATCAAGGGTAAACTCAGTATCAAAGGCAAGATACTGACCTCCAATCAGCTGCCGGCCAGCTCCAGGGTGGTAGCCAGTCATGCCTCGGATGCCCTGCCCGAGCTGTTGGAAATCATGTTACTGGAATCTGACAACCTGATTGCCGACAGCCTACTTAAACAGCTGGGGAAACACTATTATGGTGATGGCGCCAGTTTCAGTGCCGGCGCCAAAGCCATCAGGGAAGTGCTGGCAGAAAAAGGTGTAGTGCTGGAAAGAGCCCAGTTGATAGATGGCTCCGGACTGTCACGCTATAACCTGCTCAATGCCAGGCAGTTGGCGCAGTTGCTGCGATTAATTGCCGATACCCCGGATTACCAATGGTTGATGCACAAGCTACCGGTTTCCGGCCACAGCGGCACCTTAAAGTACCGCAAGCGCTATGCCAACAAGCCGCTCAAGGGCAGAGTCTGGGCCAAAACCGGCAGTATGCAGGGTGTGGTGAATCTGGCCGGTTATGTTACCGATGGCAGTGACAAGCAAGTGCCCAGATACCTGTTTGTAGTGCTGGAAAATGGTTTGAGCCCCCAGAGCAAGGAGCTTGAAGCCGCGCCCTTTGCCACACTTTTGCTGCAGGGGCTGACAGATTTTCGCACAAACAGCCGCGCAGAAGGCCAACTGGCGGCAAAAGAGCAAGACAAACCCAAAGCAGCACAACAGGAAAAAGCCCAGGCCGAGCTGAATGTCAGCGCCCGTTAGTAGGGCAACGTCAAAGCTTGTACTTAGATAAAACGCCAACAAAGCCATGAGAAAAGAGCCGCTTATAGCGGCTCTTTCGATTCAGCTTGAATACTTCTGCGTTCTCAGAACAGCTCGGGCGCAAGGGCCATCACACTGTCATCACCACCGGCCAGCTGACTCAAGTGGAAATCGGCTTTGGCCAACAGTTTGGCAAAGTAGAACTCCTTCAGTTGGTTCTTGACCTCAGTAAAGCCTGGCTCAAGGGTATCGGTTGCAGCGAGTGCCTTATCTGCCATCAACAGCCACAGGTAACCGTAGAGTATGTAACCAAAGGCATCCAAGGCTTCAACCGCCAAGGCGTTAATAAGCGCAGGCTTATCGCCTTTTTGCTCGTTAATGGCGGCAATCGCGCTGGCGAACTGGTCAAACAGGCTTTCAACGCGTTGTTTCTGCTCATTTGATACTTGTCCAAAAGTCGCCATATCGGCCTTGATATCGGCGATAAACTCATTCAAGGTTGCCAAGCGATCACCTGTCAGCTTGCGCCCCAAAAAGTCGATGGCCTGAATACCATTGGTGCCCTCATAAATCTGGGCGATACGGGTATCACGCACCAATTGCTCTATGCCGGTCTCACGAATATAGCCGTGGCCACCGAATACCTGCTGCGCCAATATGGTAGCGTCCAGACCGCGATCGGTCAGGAACGCCTTAGCGACCGGAGTCAAGAGACCCACGTAACGACTGGCTTTGGCTTTAATCGCTTCATCTTCGGCAAACTTGGCCAGATCCAGCTGTTTACCTGTGAGCATAGCCAAGGCCCTACCCGCTTCTGTCATGGCGCGGATATTCAGCAGCATGCGCCTTACGTCGCCATGTACCAAAATAGGATCTGAATCGCTGCCGGTGGGTGAGCCACCGGCGGCGACGCCCTGGAGGCGCTCTTTGGCATAATCGGCCGCCATCTGATAAGCGCCCTGAGCACTGCCAAGCCCCTGGATACCTATGGACAGACGTTCATAGTTCATCATGGTGAACATGCACACCAGGCCACGATTGGGCTCGCCGATAAGATACCCCTCGGCATCATCAAAATTCATCACACAAGTCGCCGAACCCTTGAGACCCATCTTGTGCTCGATGGCACCGACGGTTACACCGTTGGCTGCGCCCAAACTGCCGTCATCGGCCACTTTGAACTTAGGTACCAGGAATAGCGAGATGCCTTTGCTGCCGCTGATTTTGGCCAGCACCAGGTGAACCAGGTTCTCGGTCAAGTCCTGATCGCCACCTGTGATGAAAATTTTTGAACCACTGATAAGGAAACTGCCGCTGTCAGTTGGTTCAGCGCGGGTGCGGATATTACGCAAGTCCGAACCGGCCTGAGGCTCTGTCATATCCATGGCGCCGGCCCATTCACCTGAGTAGAGTTTAGGCAGATATTTGGCCTTGAGCTCCTCACTACCGTGGGCGTGAATACACAGTGCAGCACCTGAAGTCAGTGCACTGTAAAGTGTAAAGGCGTTACAGGCGCTATAGCCCATTTCATCGACCATGACACCGAGCATTTTCGGCATCCCCATCCCCCCCAGCTCAGGGTCGCCGCACAGCCCTACCCAACCACCGGCGGCAAACTCGGCATAAGCTTCTTTATAACCATCGGGTGTGATCACCTTGGCAGCCTCGAAACGGACTCCTTGTTCATCACCATTGCGGTTTATAGGATGAATAAGATCGCGGCACAGTTTGGCGCCTTCTTCGAGGATGGCAGCGGCAGTATCGAGATCGACCATATCGGCCATTGCCGGCAATGAAGACCAGGTTTGTTCGGCATCAAAAACATGTTCAAGCAAGAAGCGCATGTCAGTTAACGGAGCTTGGTAGGGATTCATCTAAAGACTCTTAAACGTTGGATTTAAACACTTGTTTCAATCTAACTCAGTTAACGCAGTAATACAATGCGCCAAAGGTAGAATTACCGAGGCGATATCCACAGAAATGAGGGTTTTATGGGTATAATCATATTCTGATTATCAAGCACAACGACCAAACCCAAAGCGGATATCCCCTGCCGCTTTCCGCCGGGCCACTCTTCAGTCTCATCAAGTAGTTACAGTCAAAACTGTCGCATTGAGTTGTGAAATCTATTCATATCCCTTTTCATGGAGATATTCAGCCAAAAGTTGCTCTGTTTGTTGCTGCTGGGTCGCTTGCCAGCCATCTTCATGGACAGCCAACTCAAGTGGTCGCCGTGGCAACCAGCCTTTACGTTCAAGCTCAGGGATATCGCTAAAGGCACTCACACGACCCAGACATAGATAGGCGATAATTCTTATCTGCTCCGGGATCCCCAATGTCTCACGCAGCACTTCATCATCGAGAATACTGACCCAACCCACTCCAAGACCTTCCGCTCTGGCAGCAAGCCACAGATTTTGCACGGCACAAACCGCACTGTAGTTGTCCATTTCCGGTTTGATGGTGCGCCCAAGTACCACAGGCCCGGTGCGGCTTGGGTCGCAAGTCACGCAGATACCCAAAGGCGCTTCAACAATACCTTCTAGTTTTAGTCGCTGATAATGGCGTCGTCTTTCACCACTGAACTGCTCGGCAGAACGGGCATTGGCAGCGTCAAACCCTTCTTTAATTGCCTGGCGCTTGGCGTCACTACGCACCAGAATAAAGTCCCAAGGCTGCATAAAGCCAACGCTGGGCGCATGGTGCGCGGCATCAAGGATCCGCTGTAAACTATCCTCGGCAACCGGTTTTGACAAAAATTGGCTACGTACGTCACGACGGGCAAATATCGCCTTGTAGAGGGCTTCTCTTTCTTGCAGAGAAAACGCCTGTGCTTCGGAGGAAACGGTAAAATCAGACATGGTTCACCTCTTTGATGACTGCAGTGCCCGGACTATAGCAGGCATTTTACTGATTGGGCCAATCCGACGTTCGCGGATTTGATGCCATATCAGCAAGCGCTTTATGGAAAAATACCAGGTCGTTTGAATGACCCGGTATTTTCAATACAGTTCAAGGCAAAGGTTCAGGCTTTATCAGACACTCACTTCTCCACGATCTTGTTTATTGTCCGTGCCGCCGGCTTTTCCATCTTCACTGCCGTTCTTGCCTTGTTCATCAGATGCCGTTAATGCGGCTTGCTGCTCTTTTGCTTCCAGCTCTTTGGCCTTTTGCTCGGCTTCAGCCCTTGCCTGCTTGAGGGTTTCTTCAGCTTCCTTGAGTGCTGAAGCTTCTGCCATCGCCTCTTTAGGGATAAGGCTGATAAGTTCAATTCCCGTTGGCAAGTCTGTCGTGTTACCGGTCAACATAGTGACCTTGCCGTTTTTCAAATACATCAGTGGTACTACAGTTTCACCATAACGACGGTAAAAATCTTTGTAGCCGAAGCTCTCCGTCAGATTAGTGCTCTTAAGCACTCCGCCCTTAGACATCAAGCTGGCCAGTTTGGCGTAGGAAACTGTCTCCCCGAATAGGCACATACGCTTCAAGTAGGATTCCGATAACTGATGGCGAGCGCTGGTACCATTGTTTTCCGAGTTACTTAGACCATAAACCTTCTTCTGCCCGAGGATATCCTGGAAATGGAAATAGACCAAAGGATTGAGCTGACGATATGGAGACAGGATCAACACCTTGCCGATGCCGGTCAAATCCAGATAAGTGTCGGCGTGTTCGGAAGCCGGATTACCGAAATAAACCGGAATATTATCCATCCGTGCCAAACGAATATTATCCCAGTTACTGTCGGCGAGAATGACCTTGATATCCTTGCTCTTGAGCACCTTGGCCAGCTCCCGGGAAAACTTGGAAGCGCCAAAGATAAGCAGGCCGCGGGCGGACCCCGCTTGTACCCCAAGCATATTGGCCCAGCGCCTGGCCGTGAGTGACTGGATCACAACCGTGCCTATGATGATTAAGAACACCAACGGCACTATAGTTTCAGCCCCGGGCACTTGCATCTTCTCCAGCTTGATGGCAAACAGTGATGACACTGCCGCCGCTACTATCCCTCTTGGTGCCACCCAGCTCAAAAACCACTTTTCAGGGCTGCTAAGAGACGTCCCTATACCAGAGATCCAGATACTCAAGGGCCTAGCCACCAAGAGTACCACTGCCAGTACCCCAAGACCGCCCAGCCCTAAGTCGAGCATGGCAGATGAGTCCAACCTGGCGGCGAGCAAAATAAACAGCGCCGAGATAAGCAGTACCGTGAGAGTCTCTTTAAACTCGAGAATATCGGCAATATCCACACCGCGCATATTGGCCAGCCAAATCCCCATTACTGTCACTGTCAGCAGGCCGGACTCCTCCTGAAGCAGGTTCGAGCCGACAAAGACCCCGAGCATTATGGTTAACACTGCCGTATTGGTGAGATAATGAGGCAAGAGATTACTTCTCAGCATCCGACCAACAAGATAACCGGCCAGAGCCCCCAGGCCCAGGCCTATCCCCAGCATGGAGCCGAGCGCCAGCAGTACATGCGCCGTCTGCCCGGCGCTGACAGTAATATACTCAAACACCAATACCGCCAGCATGGCGCCTATCGGATCTATGACTATCCCCTCCCAGCGTAGAATGCTGGCCAACTGAGACTTGGGTTTAACAGTTCTGAGCATGGGGACTATTACAGTCGGGCCGGTCACCACGACCAAGGCACCAAACAGCAACGCCAGCGGCCAGTCAAAGCTCAACAAAAAATGCGCCGCCGAGGCGATGCAGCCCCAGGTAATCAATGCCCCCACAGACACTAAATGCGTCACCATCCGGCCATGATCTTTGATCTCCTTGAAGTTGAGTGTCAACGCCCCCTCAAACAGAATCACCGCCACCCCGAGGGAAATTATCGGGAACAGCAGATCACCGAAAATCGCGTCGGGATTAAGTAAACCTAGTCCAGGCCCCAGCAATAAACCACACAATAGCAGCGGCAATATCGCCGGCAGACGCATCCGCCAGCCAATCCACTGACACGCCAGAGACAAGACTCCTATCAACGCCAGCATGGCGGTGATTTTTTCAACCATAAATGAATCCTTTTGTTTGGCTCGCCCCGAAAGCCGTTCTACCATCAGCCCAGTAAAAGCCGCATTCGCATTATGAGCATATATGAGTTAACGAAATATATACCAGCTTTGAATATCAATGATTTTCAAAACCCGGTTATACAAGAATAAAATCTGATAAGAACTGGAAGATGCACGTAATATTAAGCAAAAGTGCTTTTCCAAGGAAGTTGATAAGGCTGCAAAACTAACTTTATAAAAACAATAAGTTAACTATCGATTTTCAGTTTGCCAAGATGCAGGGTTTACCTATTTTGCGTGATTAGACAGGGAAAAGTCGTTAAGACCTTTCCCTTTTCTGACTATTCCGGCTTTATCATCTCAAAATGGCTGTAGGCCCTGGCAGTGGCTATCCTGCCCCTGGGAGTACGCTGGATAAAACCTTGCTGAATAAGAAATGGCTCCAGCACATCCTCTATGGTTTCCCGCTCTTCGCCTATAGCCGCCGCCAGGTTGTCGAGCCCCACTGGGCCTCCCATAAACTTGTCGATGATCGCCAGCAGCAACTTGCGGTCCATGTAATCGAAGCCTTCGCCGTCCACATCCAGCATATCCAGCGCTTGCTCGGCCACCAACTTGGTGATCCGGCCATCGTGTTTCACCTCGGCAAAGTCACGCACCCGTCTGAGCAGGCGGTTGGCGATCCGCGGGGTTCCGCGGGCACGGCGAGCGATTTCCCTGGCGCCGTCCGAGTCCATCTGCAGTTCCAACATCTTGGCAGAGCGGGCAACTATGGTGCTGAGGTCGTCCACATTGTAAAACTCTAGCCGCAGCGGGATCCCGAAACGAGCCCTTAACGGCGAAGTGAGCGCACCGGCGCGGGTGGTAGCGCCCACCAGGGTAAATGGCGGCAAGTCCAGTTTGATAGAACGGGCCGCCGGGCCCTCGCCTATCATGATATCCAGCTGATAATCTTCCATCGCCGGATAGAGAATTTCTTCCACCACAGGGCTGAGACGATGAATTTCATCGATAAACAGGACATCGCCCGGCTCGAGATTGGTCAGCAATGCCGCCAGATCGCCGGCTTTTTCCAGCACTGGCCCCGAGGTGGACTTGATATTCACCCCCATCTCATTGGCCACTATCATTGCCAAGGTGGTCTTGCCAAGCCCCGGCGGGCCGTAGATCAACATGTGATCCAAGGCTTCCTGGCGGTTTTTGGCGGCTTGAATAAACACCTTGAGCTGAGCGCGAGCCTCATTCTGACCTGTATACTCGTCCAGCAACTTGGGACGCATTGCCCGATCGATAAGCTCCTCCTGAGGAGAGCTTTGGGGTTGGATCAGTCTGTCGGCCTCTATCATGCCTTTACCTTCATTCCTCAGTTATCCGCTCCATGTTACAGCATGGATTTGAGTGCGGCCTTGATCAGGGTTTCTGAATCTATGCCTTCAACAAAGGCGCTGGAAACCGCTTTGCTGGCCTGGGCGGGTTTATAACCCAAAGAGAGCAAGGCTGCAATGGCATCTTCTTCGGCGTTGTTGGGCGCTTCTGCCGGGGTAAAATTGGACTTGAGCACAAACTCACGCTCATTGCCGCTGGAGGCTTCCATCAGGCTCTTGAGCTTGTCGCGCATCTCAACCAATAAACGCTCGGCGGTCTTCTTGCCCACCCCCGGCAGTTTCACCAAAGTGGCGATATCATCGCGCTCGACACAGCTGACAAATTCCTGCGCCGTCAGCCCCGACAGTATGGTCAGCGCCAACTTGGGGCCGACCCCATTGGCCTTGATAAGTAACCTGAACAGGGCTCTTTCCTGCTTGGTAATAAAACCATACAGCAGCTGAGCATCTTCACGCACCACAAAGTGGGTATAGAGAGTGGTGCTCTGTTGCAGTTCCGGCAACTCATAAAAGCTGGTCAGCGGCATCTGCAGTTCATAGCCCACGCCATGCACATCCAACAACACTTCCGGAGCTTGCTTTTCCAGCAATATTCCCTGTAAACGCCCTATCATCTGTATCTTCCATAGCTGCGGGCCGTTGCCCGGCCGCCGAGGGCAACCAGACTCTGGCAAGTATGATAATGACACACGGCCACGGCGAGCGCATCTGCCGCATCCGCCTGCGGGGCGGCCGGCAGTTTGAGCAGCTGCTGGATCATGTGTTGTACCTGGGTTTTCTGGGCCCTGCCCGTCCCGACCACGGCGCTTTTGATCTGGGTTGCCGTGTATTCAGCCACCGGCAAATGCGCCGCTGTGGCCGCCACTATGGCCGCGCCTCTGGCCTGGCCCAATTTCAGCGCCGAATCGGCATTTTTGGCCAGGAACACTTTCTCAATGGCAAACTGCTCCGGCTGATATTGGCGGATAATCTCCGACAGGCCGTCGAATATCTGTTTGAGACGGGAGGGAAGGTCCTCGCAGCTGGTGCGAATGCAACCGCTGCCGAGGTAAATCTGGTGTCTTCCCTGACACTGGATCACGCCGTAGCCAGTGATCCGCGAGCCAGGGTCAACACCTAAAATAATCGCCATAGTCCGCCTTATCAGCCGAGGCGTTCCATCACATCATCGGCAATTTCCGCGTTGTGATAAACTTCCTGAACGTCGTCGTGATCTTCCAGCGTGTCGATAAGACGCAGGAACTTGGCGGCGGTATCTTCATCCAGATCGGCCTTGGTCGATGGCACCATGGTCACTTCAGCATTCACCGCTTCAACCCCAATCGCATCCAGCGCATCTTTTACCGCACCGAAATCGGCAGGTGCAGTGTATACATCCACAGAGCCGTCATCATTGCTGACCACATCCTCGGCGCCGGCTTCCAGCGCGGCTTCCATGATGGCATCCTCATCAACGCCTTCTTCGTAGCTGATAACGCCCTGCTTGGTGAACAGATACGCCACTGAGCCGTCTGTGCCCAGGTTACCACCTGACTTATTGAAGGCGTTACGTACGCCGGTCACAGTGCGGTTGCGGTTGTCTGTCATGCACTCGACCATAACGGCGGTGCCGCCTGGGCCATAACCTTCATAAACAACGGTTTCCAGCGCCTGGCCGTCGAGCTCACCGGCACCGCGCTTAACCGCACGATCGACTGTGTCACGGGTCATGTTGTTGGACAGCGCTTTGTCGATAGCGGCACGTAAACGGGGGTTGGAATCCGGATCTGAGCCACCTTCGCGGGCTGAAACTGTCAGCTCGCGGATAAGTTTGGTGAACAGTTTACCGCGCTTGGCATCCTGAGCGGCCTTGCGGTGTTTGATGTTGGCCCATTTACTATGACCTGCCATAGGTATATCTCCTCTCAATACCGGCTTAAATTCAGACCGGTAAAAAAACAGACCGAGGCTTATGCCCCGGTTTGATTCACACTTTTATGACTTCAAGCTCAGTCATTCAGACTTCAGCTTTGTCGGCGGCCTTTTCGGCAACCTTGATACCCAATTCCACCAGTTGTTGTGGATTGGCCTCACCCGGTGCATTGGTCAGCGGGCAGGCTGCGGTAGTGGTTTTCGGGAACGCCATTACGTCACGAATCGAGCTGGCGCCTGTCATCAGCATAACCAGACGGTCGAGACCGAAGGCCAAACCTGCGTGCGGTGGTGTGCCGTAGCGCAGCGCTTCCAGCAGGAAGCCGAATTTTTCTTTGGCTTCTTCATCTGTGATCCCAAGAATACGGAATACCGTGGCCTGCATCTCCTGATTGTGGATACGTACAGAGCCGCCACCGAGTTCGGTACCGTTGAGTACCATATCATAAGCGTCGGATACCGTCTCGGCCGGGTTGGCTTCCAGCTCGGCCGGAGTCACGCCCCGCGGCGCGGTAAACGGATGGTGCACTGCGTACAGGCGACCATCGGCCTTTTCGAACATAGGGAAGTCCACCACCCACAGCGGCGCCCACTCGCCCTGGAGCAGGTTGAAATCTTCACCCAGTTTCAGACGCAGCGCGCCCATTGCTTCGGCAACCACGTTGGCCTTGTCGGCACCAAACAGTATGATATCGCCGCTTTGCGCGCCGGTGCGTTCCAGCAGCGCCTTAACGATATCTTCATTGAGGAACTTGAGCACAGGTGACTGAATGCCTTCCATGCCTGCAGCCAGATCGTTGACCTTCATCCAGGCCAAACCGCGGGCACCGTAGATACCGACATACTTGGTGTAGTCGTCTATCTGCTTACGGGACAACTCGGCGCCACCCGGCACCCGGATAACCGCCACACGGCCTTCAACATCGTTGGCCGGGCCGTTGAATACCGCAAACTCAACATCCTTGACCAGATCGGCCACGTCCACCAGTTCCAGCGGGTTACGCAGATCCGGCTTGTCGGAGCCGAAACGGCGCATGGCTTCGGCATAGGTCATGGTCGGGAATTCACCCAGGTCCACGTTGAGCAGTTCGAGGAACAGACTGCGCACCATCTCCTCGGTCTTTTGCATCACCTGCTCAGAGCTCATGAAAGAGGTTTCGATATCAATCTGGGTAAATTCAGGCTGACGGTCGGCGCGCAAGTCTTCGTCGCGGAAACATTTGACGATTTGGTAGTAACGGTCGAAACCGGACATCATCAACAGCTGTTTGAACAGCTGAGGCGACTGAGGCAAGGCAAAAAACTGCCCCTTGTATGTGCGGCTTGGCACCAGATAGTCACGGGCGCCTTCCGGCGTGGCCTTGGTCAGAATGGGGGTTTCGATATCCAAAAAGCCGTTGCTGTCCATAAAACGACGCACGGCACTGGTGACCTTGGCGCGGAAAATCAGTCGCTGGGCCATTTCCGGACGACGCAGATCCAGATAGCGATACTTGAGACGCTGCTCTTCGCTGTTGTTCTGGAAGTTATCCATACTCAGCGGAAGAGGGTCGGCGGCGTTGATTATAGTCAGTTCCTTACCCAGCACCTCAATTTCACCGGTACGCATATGGGCGTTGACCTGGCTGTCGGGACGGGCTCTGACCACACCTTTAACCTGGACACAGAATTCGTTGCGCAGTGTGCTGGCGACATCGAAAACCTCAGGCAAGTCCGGGTCATATACTACCTGGATCAATCCTTCACGATCCCGGAGATCCAAAAACACCACACCACCCAAGTCGCGGCTACGGTTTACCCAACCCACCAGGGTCACTTCTTGTCCAACGTGGGACTTGTTTACGTCCCCACAATAATGACTGCGCATCTGCTTTATATCCTTTATTCCGGCCTGCTGAGCTCTGGAACGATTCAACACGATAAGAGCGGCATTATAGAGAAAATCTGCCGCTTACCAAAGTACTTCACTTTCAGACGGTGAAGTATCAAACAGTTTGCTCCCTTTGACCAGTGGCTGAAACCAGGTCAAGGCACGAGCGTTCAAAATAACAACAATCAGGCACTGCGATAACAGTTACCGCCGCCCTTCTTGGCGCGATACATGAGTTGATCGGCCCGTTTGAGCAGTTCGATGGCGTTGTCACCATCCATCGGATACACGCTGATCCCGATACTGAGCGACAACTGCACACTGATATCTTGCCACTTAAGAGGTCCTGCCAGCGATTGGATCAAGTTTTCCGCCACCTGGCAGACAGCATCGAAATCCTGAATCCGATTGAGGATCACCACAAATTCGTCGCCACCAAAGCGTACCAGGGTATCAGATTTGCGAATAACAGTAGCCAAGCGTTCCGTTACTTGTACCAGCATTCTATCCCCAACCTCATGGCCATAGGTGTCGTTAATGGCCTTAAAGCCATCGACACCCAAAAACAGCACAGCAAAGCGCTCCTGCTCTCTGGCATGTTGCAAAAACGCCTGCTCCAGCCTGTCATCGAGTAGCGCCCTATTGGGTAAGCCGGTGAGCGGATCGTGATTGGCAAGATGCTTCATCTTGAGCTCGGCCTCGCGCCTTAAGCTCGTTTCCCGGCTGAGGCGCCGATTGAGCTGCAACACCAGCAGTGCAATAAACAGCGCAATCAAGAGTGCCAGCAGAAAATAGCCAAGCCACTCCTTATATTGTTGGCTCTTGTCGGTAATCACAGTGCCAATCCATTTTTCATGGATCCTTTGCCTTTGGCTGTCATCTATACCGCTTATTACCCGGTTAATCAAAGGCACCAAAGGTTTGTAGCCTGACGTGACGCCAATATGGCTCTTTTGATCGGCCATATCGGTTATCAGGTTCATCTTCAGTGCCGGATATTGCCCGGTAGAAAGTGCCGAGGCCAGCGATATCACTTTATCGATAAAGAGATCCGCCCTTCCCTGGTTGACCGCCTCCAATCCTTCACGCATGCCGGGCACCAATACCGGGATTATCCCCTGGCTCTTGGCCATAAGTTCACCGGCGAGCTGATAACCTTCAACAATCGCCACCCGCTGGCCATTGAGTTGCCCCAGGCTATAAAGATTCAGATGATTTACAGTGGATACCATGGCCCAGGGCGATGGCCAATAACCATCGGAAAAAGCCAGCGCAGCATCTTGCTCATCCCTCGCCGCCAGGCTGGCGGCCATCACCACATCGCCGCTGCCAAGCGCCTTGAGGAGATCGCGCCACTCATCGAAAGCCACGGGCGCGAGTTTAAGCCCCAACTGTTGCGCCACCCTGGTCATCACGTCGGCATTAATTCCGGCAAACTGCCCCTGCTCATCCTTGAATTCAAAGGGCGGCCAATCCTTGAGATAGCCCACTTTAAGCTTGGGCAAGCTTTCAAGATAGCGCTGCTCTACCTGGGCCAATGGCAGCCGACTCTGCTCCTTGTTGTAAACATGATCGTCACCATTGAGCATCCATCTGTTTTCCAGCGCCGCCAACTCGTCGCGGGTCAACAGATTAAAGCCCGCGCTCAGTCTTTGGGTCAGGCCATGGTCCTGCCTGCGGGTCAACACATAGATATCTGAGCTGAATTGCAAGGCTTTTGCTTGCTGGTAACCGGCCCAGAGTCCATGAGTCAACAGGTAGTGCTGAGTCCAGGCCGAGGGCGAGACGAAGCCTGAGATATCACCGCGGTCGGCGGCATTGACCATGGCATCGAGAGAGTCGAAATATTTGAGCTGTACCTTGGGCAAGGCCTGTTTCAGCTCTGTGATATAAGGTGATGACGGGAAAATGCCTAAGCGTTTGCCGTCCAAAAGTGCAGGCGAATCCACCACCTGCCCTTTGAGAAATAACCGACTGTTTTGGGTGTGCAAGTGCCAGGCACGCTTGAGTCCTGAGCTGAGGTCATCACTTTCCGGATAGCCTATATGGGCATCAACAATCCCCTGCTTGACCTGCTCCAGAGTGCTGTTCATGCTACCGGCAACAAACTCCACCGGCACCCCGGTTTTGGCAGACCATTTGTGCCAGATATCCACATACAGGCCATGGGGTAAACCATCCGGGCCAAGATCGGAAAACGGCTCCATATTCAGTGGCATGGCAACCGTGATCCCATGCTGATCGGCGCGATAGCCCAGCCAGCGCCTCTGGGTCTGGACGATAAACTCAGGAGTAATCTGGGCAAAGCCACTATCGATTTCGGCCACCAATGCCTGCCTGCCTTTGGCAACAGCCGGCGCCACCGGCGAGTGCTTTATCAGCATCCTGTTGGCGGTTGGATATTGCTGGGCAATACTGCGCGCCAATTGCCGATCACGAAGATACCCTTCCATGCCGGCAAACACCTTGATCTCTCCGCGGGATACCGCCTTGAGCAAAGCGTCGCGACCTGGGTATAAGGCAAATGACAGGCCGGACTGCTGCGCCTTAAGATTCGATTCGTGGGACGAGCCTGTGACTATCCCTATCCGATACGGCAGCAGCTCATCGAAACTGTCCTTGCGTCTTAGTTCAGAGTGCAGATAAAGGTAGGTGTCAATACGACTGATGGGCTTGGCAAATTCAAACTCGGCTTCGCGCTCCGGGGTCAGCGCCAACGCCAGGTGCACATCCGCCTTGCCTTCTTTGAGCTGTTTCAAAGAGTCGTTCCAGTGCCGTGCCACTAGTGTGATGGGTCTTTGATTGACCCGGCTCCATTCCTGCCAAAGGTCAACCAATATCCCCCGTGGCTGGCCGGCATCATCAACAAATTGGTAGGGATAGCTGTCCTCCCCCATGACGATGACAAGAGGGGGGGCAGAAGACAGATCTTGGGTGGCCGCTTCCAGCGGCAGACATACGAGCACCAACAATAGACTCAAAAGAGAGGTCAGCGATTTCAAGTGCTTATTTCCTGATAAGGCGATGTAATTATTTTGTTATTCCCGCATCATTAGACAAAAAATTTGCGTCAATTACCAGAGCACACTTGCTGCTTTCAGGCGGGATTCGGTAAAATACGTCACTGATTTTCCCGCACAAGATTTCAGATGAACACTTCTCAAGACACCATATATGCAACTGACTGCGGTCAGGTCTCAGACTTTGCTTTTGATGATAGGGTGGCCGGCGTATTCAGCGATATGATCCGTCGCTCTGTGCCGGGTTACGGCCAGATCATCAACACCATAGGCGATTTCGCCGAACGCTTTGTGACACAAGACAGTAAAGTCTATGATTTAGGGTGTTCTCTTGGCGCGGCGACTTTAAGTATTCGTAGGCGTATTGAAGGCAAGGGCTGCGAGATTATCGCCGTCGACAACTCACCGGCGATGACCGAGCGCTGTCAGGAGTATCTCAATGCTTATGTCAGCGATACCCAAGTGCAGCTTATTTGTGGTGATATTCGTGATGTCGCCATCGAAGACGCCTCCTTGGTGGTACTCAACTTTACCTTGCAGTTTCTGCCACCCGAGGATCGCGATACCCTGATCCAGAAAATATATGCCGGCTTACGCCCCGGTGGTGCCTTGGTACTGTCGGAAAAAATCCGCTTCGGCGATGAAGTTATCCAGCAAGTACTGGATGAACATCATCTGGATTTCAAACGCGCCAATGGCTATAGCGAGTTGGAGATCAGCCAAAAGCGCAGCGCACTGGAAAACGTGATGAAACCCGATCAACTCGACAATCACTACAACAGATTATCCCAGGCCGGTTTTGGCCATTACGGTGTCTGGTTCCAGTGCTTCAATTTCACATCCATGGTAGCTATCAAGTGATCAGTTTCAGTAATTTCTATCAACAGATTGCCGATTCCAATCTGCAGCATTGGCTGGAAACACTGCCGGCCAAACTCGGCGACTGGCAAAGAGAACACAAACACGGCGCCCTGCCCAAGTGGGAAAAAGTACTCGCCAAGCTCAACTACCCCACCCCCGACCGTCTGGATTTCAAAGACAGTGTCACCATAGGTTCAGGTGAGCAATTGGCAACAGGGCAGCGGGAAAAGCTGGAAAACCTGCTGCAGTTACTGCATCCCTGGCGCAAGGGACCATTTCATATTCACGGCATTCATATCGATACCGAATGGCGCTCTGATTGGAAATGGGAGCGCGTCGCGCCCCATATCAGCCCGCTGGCAGGTAGAACCGTGCTGGATGTAGGCTGCGGCAGCGGCTATCACATGTGGCGCATGTATGGTGAAGGCGCCAAAATGGTGGTCGGTGTCGATCCCTCCTCACTGTTTTTATGCCAATTCGAAGCGGTCAAACGCCTCACCGGCGGCACTCCGCCAGTGCACCTGCTGCCTTTGGGGATAGAAGAACTGCCGCCACTGGATGCCTTTGATACCGTGTTCTCCATGGGAGTGCTCTATCACAGGCGTTCCCCCATTGATCACTTGTTGCAACTACGTGATCAATTGCGAACCGGAGGTGAACTCATTTTGGAGACTTTGGTCATAGAAGGTGATGAAAATGCCGTACTGCTGCCACGGGATAGATATGGAAAGATGAATAATGTATGGTTTATCCCGTCCGTTGCCGCGTTGCAACTCTGGCTTGAGAAGTGCGATTTTCGTGAGGTTCGCTGTGTCGACGTCGATGTCACATCACTGGCCGAGCAACGCTCCACGCCCTGGATGCGCAACGAATCTCTGGTGGATTACCTCGATCCGACCGACATCAATTTAACAGTGGAAGGTTACCCCGCTCCCAAACGGGCTACCTTTATCGCGATTAAGTAAATCGAGCTCACCGAGCCCTATATAAAAGTGACGCAATCTGGAAAACAGAATACAGGAAGCAACATGTTGAAACAGACGATTTCAATCGCCGTCATGGCCTCCATGGCAACACTTGCCGGCGGCTGCGCCAGCACTCAGGAAGTGGCCAATGCCCCGGTGCCGGTCGACGCCCAGACCTTGCAGTCCAACCTCGCCTCTCAGGAAGCCAGCATAGTCAATGTGATTGCTCAGGCGCAGAATCAACAGCAACAGCATCTGGATGCCTTGAATACTCAGCTTCAGAGTTTGCAACAGCAGATGAAGAAACTGCAGCAGCCCCCCAAGGAAACCATCAAGGAAGTACAGGTGCCTGCGCCCTGCGAAGCTTCACCTATTGGCGACAAATATATTCTCGGTGAAGTCGAAAGCGTCTTTATCGATGAATTGAATGCCAGTTTCGACACCCGTATCGATACCGGCGCCGAATCTTCGTCACTCGATGCCCGCAACATAATTCTGTTTGAGCGTGACGGCGCCCAGTGGGTTAGATTCGATGTGATGATCAATGGCGCAGATGCACCGGGAAAAACCTTCGAATCCAAGGTGGTGCGTTTTGTGCGTATCAAACAAGAGGCCGATGAAAAGGACGATCGTCGTCCGGTAATCCACGCCCACCTCAAAATAGGCAAATATGCCGCTGAAACCGATCTTAACCTTACCGACCGCAGTCACCTCGAATATCCTTTGCTGCTTGGCCGCAAGTTTATGAAAGACATAGCCGTTGTCGATGTAGGCCAAGCCTATCTGCATGGCAAAGCCAAAGACTTAGTGATTTCGAGCCATAAATAGGAGCGGTAATGCATTCACGGAAACCTTTCTACCTGGTGGTAGCTCTGCTGTTTATTGTTGGGCTAAGCGCCAGTATTTATCGCGGTATTGAACACAATGTGCCCTTCCTGCCCGGTGAGCAGGTGCAAAGTTGGGCTGTCGATGCCAAGGTGAGTTTTCAGGGCACGGGTGGCCCGGCAGAAGTCTCTTTCTCCCTGCCACAAGACCCGGCATTTGAAGTCTTGATGGAAAATGCCACCTCCCCGGGTTATGGCCTGACTATCAGCAACAATGAACAGGGCCGCCGCGCGCTTTGGTCGATTCGTCAAGCCAATGGCCAACAGGACCTCTACTACAAGGTCACCCTGATCCCCACAGGCCGAGAAGAACTCAAGGCACAGGAAGAACCCCTGCCGCCGGCACCTTATATCTGGTCTGCGACCGAGAAAGCCGCCGCCGAACAGGTGATGGACGAAGCCTGGGCCCGCAGTGCCGGTAACCTCTCTTTTGCCCGTGAGATCATGCGCGCCATTGCCGGCCGTGATCGCAGTCAGAACATAGAGCTGCTGCTGTCGGCCAACTCACCCACCAAGCTGTTTGTCCATATGCTCAATAGCCGCGGTATTCCAACTCAGGAAGTCAATGGTCTGTATCTGGAAGATCAGCGTCGTCGGCAGCAACTGTCTCCCTTTGTCGAAGTCTATCAGGACGGTAAATGGCACCTGTTCGATCTGGTCAAAGGCACAGAGGGCCGTCCGGAAAACATGGTGCTGTGGGAGCGCAATGGCAAATCGGTATTGGACGTACTGGGTGGCAGCAACTCCCAGGTCAACTTCTCCATGCTGAAAGACACACGTTCAGCCCTTGCGACCTCCATTGATATGATGGCCAAAAACAGCGCCTTCGACTTCTCTCTCTACCAACTGCCGCTGGAAGAGCAGAGCCTGTTCAAGGGGATTTTGCTGATCCCCATCGGAGTGCTGATGGTGGTATTCCTTAGGGTTATCATAGGAATAAAGACTTCAGGTACCTTTATGCCTGTGCTTATCGCCCTGGCCTTTATCCAGACCACACTGCTGACCGGCCTGATAGGTTTCCTGCTGATTGTGGCCTTTGGCTTGATGATCCGCTCCTATCTATCGCATCTGAACCTGTTGCTGATTTCGCGAATATCGGCGGTGATCATAGTGGTGATAGGCATTATTGGCCTGTTTACCCTGCTGTCGTACAAGTTTGGCCTCAGTGAAGGCCTGACTATCACCTTCTTCCCGATGATCATTCTCGCCTGGACCATTGAACGTATGTCTATCCTCTGGGAAGAGGAAGGCGCCAAAGAGGTGATGGTGCAAGGTGGCGGTTCACTTCTGGTAGCCACTCTGGCTTATCTGGCCATGAGCGCCACTTGGGTACAGCACTGGGTATTCAACTTCCTGGGTATTCATTTGGTGATCCTGGCGCTGGTGCTGCTGATGGGTCAGTACACGGGTTATCGACTGCTGGAGCTCAAGCGCTTCAAGCCACTGGCAGGAGAATAAAATGAATTTTGCCTGGCCATGGCAGCTACGCCGCGCTGGCGTGCTGAATATGAACAAACGCAATATCGACTATATTGGCCGCTACAATCCGCGCAAGTTTTACAAACGGGTGGACGACAAGCTCACCACCAAACAACTGGCGCTTGCCAATGATATTGCCGTGCCCGATCTCATAGGTGTGGTGCGCGAGCAACACGGTATCAATAGCATTCCCGAGCAGGTAAAAGATCGCAGTGGCTTTGTGATCAAACCCTCCAAAGGCTCGGGCGGCAAAGGGATCTTGGTGATCACCCATGTGGAGAATGGTCGCTTCTATAAGCCCAATGGCAATGAAGTCACCCCGAGCGAGGTCGACCGCCACGTTTCCAACATCCTCAGCGGTCTGTTCTCCCTCGGTGGCAAGCCGGATGTGGCCATTATCGAGGGCTTGATTGAGTTCGATCCCGTCTTCGATGGCTTCAGCTATGAAGGGGTTCCGGATATCCGCCTGATAGTGTTCAAGGGGTTTCCTGTGATGGGAATGCTCAGATTGTCCACCGCCGCTTCCGATGGCAAGGCCAACCTGCACCAGGGCGCGGTTGGTGTCGGCTTGGATATCGCCACCGGCCGCGGTCTGCATGCGGTGCAGTTTGACCGCCCGGTCGATTTGCATCCGGATACGGGGCGTAACCTGATTGAAATCGAGGTGCCCCACTGGGATACCTTGCTGCACACGGCTTCGAGCGCCTATGAGATGTGCGAACTGGGTTATCTGGGAACCGATATGGTACTGGACCAAAACAAGGGACCACTGCTGCTGGAGCTCAACGCCCGTCCCGGGCTTGCTATCCAGATAGCCAATGGCATGGGGATATTGCCAAGGCTGCAGCATGTGGAAAGAATGACGGGCAAACCCATGTCAGTGGAAGAACGGGTCGCTTATGCCAAGAAGCACTTTGCCAGCCGCTAACTCCGGCCTGAGTCAATCTCGCCTCAAGTCCAGACTGCCACTGTCGTTGTTGGCTTCCCTGCTGGCATCGACAATGGCCTCGGGCATTTACCCCGCCCTGGCCGCGCCTAATGCCGTCCCCTTGCTGACGGCCCAATGTGTCGAATACAGCAGCAATTTTCAACCTGAATTTCAGGATCTGCAGTTGCTGGAGCGACAAACCCTAGGGCTGCACAATATCAATGACCGCCTCGGTTATTATCGGAGTTTCCCCCTGTCAGCGGCGCAGCATGAGCTGCTGTTGCAATGTCAGTTGAAACTGGCCGACACCATGGATAGATTCCTGAGCGAACCGGCGCTGACAAGCCTGACATCCGAACTGACCCAGGATGATGAGCCACAGCTTCAGGCATTGGCCCAGAGGTTGGACTGGTTGATGCAGCAACATCTGGGCATAGAGGAAAAGGCACGCCTCCACGGCGCCCAGGCCAGCATTCGCCAGGGAATGCGCAGTGACGATCTCAAGCTGGAGTTGGGACAATGTGCCCTGCCCGGCATGCAACAGGCTCTCAATCCCGAAGAGAATTCAGCGGAGCAGGAAGCCGCTCAATCAGCCCAAAAGCCCGGCTTTTTTGCAGTCAATATAGCCTCTTACTTGATGCAACAGGCAGATAGTGATTGTCGCGCCAAGGTTTGGCGCACTTATCAGGGCCGCGCCAGATTACGCAATCAACTGCCGCTGTCATCCGTTTTTGCCCTCAGACAGGAGCAAGCCAAAGCGCATGGTTACCCGAGCTACAGTGATTTTATCCTCAGTTCTCAGTTGCTGAGCACGCCAAGCGATGTGGCCAAATTTCTCGATGCCAGCACTCAAAAACTGGATTACGCCCCTTGGGATCTGGGCCGTGAGTTACAACAGGCCCACTCGACCGAAATGGTCGCGCTCAAAGGCTCTGAAGTACTAAAAGCCCTGTTTGACCATCTCAAACCGCTGGGATTAACCGCAGAGCAGATTAACGACGACTGGCTCAGGGTGTATCACCATGGTCGGCTGCTGGGTGAACTGCTTATCAGCGAAGGCAAACACAACCGCCATAAAATGCTGCGCCGCGCTGTTGTCGGCCAACAAACCGGCCAGAGCGAGCTGGTGCTTAAGCCTCAGCAACTTAGGCTAAAAGATTATCAGACCGCAGTTTCTTCCCTGAGCGCCGCCATAGCCCAACTCAGTGGCGGCGGCCGTTATTATCTCAACAACAGTCTGGAGTTGCCTCAGGATGGCGCCGGAGTGGGCAAAGCCTGGCTGGAACGCTATCTGAGCGGCGCCTTTGCATTTTCACTCAAGCCGGCTCCCGGCTCGCGCGAACAACTGGCCGAAGAATACCAGCAGCAGCTCAAGGTGTTTCGTGCCAAAGTGGCCCTCACCAGCTTTGAAGCCTTTGGCAACAGCCAATACCCACAGCTGCACAAGGCGTTTGAAGCCAGTTTTAATGGCTCCTGGCCCGAAGTCAGTGATTATAGCTACAGCTTTGGCGCCATCAGCGTTCAGGGGCCGCTCTATTATCTCGGGCTCTGGCAACAGCAACTTGCCAGAGCCATAGATGTTCACACCCGGGGCTGCAACCCGGCGCAACTATTTGATCTCTTGCTGGTCAACGAATCAGCCCAACCTATGGCCGCCCGTTTGCAAAGCCTGTTTGGCGCTGCCGATGCGGCCACACTCATCCGGAGGATACGCGATGCCAATACTCAAGAGAACCGGTCAACTGACACTTGCCCTCTGCCTGGGAGTGATGAGCAGTACCCTGGCCGCCAAGAGCCAGCCCAGCGCTGATGAGGTTTATCAACGCATTCAGCAGAATCTGGAGCAACATCTCTACCAGCTGCCCCCAAGGGTGCAGGGTCATTACGGGATCCGTCTCTATCGGATGACAGGTGACGAGCAGTACGCCAACGCCGCCTTGGTGGATCTGTTTGCGGTTACTGAAGCGCAAAGCTTCTATGCCTGCCAGCTGGACGACCCTGAATTTGTCAAAAGTGAATCGCTCAAGGCGATATCCCAACTGGGCAATGGCCCCCGGGCCAAGGCACGCAAAAAAGCGCTCAAACCCTTCCCCGAATTTCTGTTTTATACCGATGTGCTGCTGCGCTACGCCAGCCGTATAAATGAGTTTGGTTTTACCGGCCCCTGCCACGACAAGTTGCTCAAAGGGCTCAAGAGTACAGATCTGCAGCACGGCTTGACCGACGAAGCCATGATTGAAGCCTGGGCGGCGCAGCTGATCAATTATGTTTACTGGGCCAAGCAACTTGGCGTTGGCGATTACCTGGAAGACTACAAAGCCGCCTTCAAACGTGTCTACCCGGATGCCGAGGATGGCAAGCTCAGTAAGGCACAATATCGCAATAAGCTCTATGGCCTGACTCACTTTATCTTCGCCGCCAGTGAATACTATCAGCACCCGGTAGATGCCAAGGAGTTCGCCTGGATCCTCGACTACTTCGAAGCCAACCGCCAGCGGATCCTCAGTGATGCCACCGACGATATTATTGCCGAAGTAGGAATAAGCTATCTGCTCGCCGGCAAGGGCAAAGATCATCCCATGGTGAAAGCCACTCAGGCGCACATCATCAAGTCCTTCGATCCTGAGGTGGACTTTATTCGCTCCCCCAAAGGCAACCCGGCGCTGGCCCTGGGTGAACACCGTAATGTGCTGGCGATGATGCTGCTCAAATGGCCGGAAAAACTGCATAAAGGCCCCTATTTGAGTGAGCTCAAGGCGACCCGGAAATACCTGCCGATGCAGGTGACGCCACTCGAGTCGGTCAAACAGGCGACCGAGTCGACGAAAAAGGCTAAATAGTTTGAAAAACTGGCAGTTTCCACCCATGATAGGCCGAAATCTGACGAGTTTTTAGAAAATGAACAGACCCAAGTCCACATTGGAACAGTGGCGGATCCTGCAGGCCGTCGTCGACTTCGGTGGTTACGCCCAGGCCGCCGAGCAGCTCAACAAGAGCCAATCATCCCTCAACCATGCTGTGGCCAAGCTGCAGCATCAGTTGGGGATCCAACTCCTCGAAGTGCGTGGCCGCAAGGCCTATCTGACCGAATGCGGCGAAGTATTGCTGCGCCGCTCTCGTCACGTCACTCAGGCTGTGGGGGAATTGGAGCAGCTCGCCAGCAATCTGGAACAGGGCTGGGAGCCGAGTCTGAGCATCGCCAGGGAGCTGGTCTACCCCATGGAAACCCTGACCGAGGCGCTGGCCGCCTTTCTGCCCCAGAGTCGCGGAACCCGGGTCACAGTGCGGGACACTGTGATCAGCGGTACTCAGGAGATGATCAAAAACCATCAGGTGGATATTGCGATTTGCGGTACCCCGCCCATGGGGTATATCTCAGAGCCCCTTTGCGACTTGAACTTCTACCTGCTCTGCCACCCTTCCCATCCGCTGGCGGCTCAAGTGGAAATTGAAGACGACAGAGTGCTGGCCCAACACCTGCAAATTGTGATCAAAGATACCGGCGTCAATAGTCAGCAGGAAATCGGCTGGCTCAAGGCCGAGCAGCGCTGGACCGTCAGCAACTTCCACGAAGCCAAGGTGATCCTGGCCAAAGGCATAGGTTTTTGCTGGATCCCGGCGCATCTGGTCAAGCAGGAGCTGGAAAATGGAGAGTTGGTACGGCTCAGTCTCAAAGGTTCCAGCAGCCGCAAGATACTGCTCAGTCTGGTGGTGCCACAGAGAGATAAACAAGGCCCGGCCTGTAAGCTGCTGGAATCACTGATCCTAGCTCAACATAAATCGGGCCCAGTATAAATCTGGCTCATTATAAATAGTAAGAAACGGAGCAACTTCATACTTACCCTGTATCCCTATGGTATGACGTCACGAATATCAGTTAGAAAGTGACTCGAACTGCTCCGGAAGCACACCGTAACGCGGCGTTGTTGATCAAATCATTCGCTTGAACGCAACTGCCCCTAGGCTTT
>NZ_JWGX01000028.1:0-92990 GCF_000813075.1 Shewanella sp. ECSMB14102 | reverse complement strand
TTTTACCATGGTCAACGTGACCAATGGTGCCCACGTTAACGTGGGGCTTGGAACGTTCAAATTTAGCTTTAGACACGATATATTCCTTTCTTTTCAGAAGAGTCCGGCTTTGCCGGACACCATCAATCAAAATAACAGTTAATGCCGTTACCTAAATCAGGTACGAGCTTCGATAACTGCTTTAGCAACGTTTTGCGGCGCTTCAGAGTACTTCAAAAACTCCATGGAGTATGAAGCCCGTCCCTGAGTCGCTGAGCGCAAATCTGTTGCATAACCAAACATTTCAGCCAAAGGTACCACAGCTCGAATAATCTTGATACCGGCGACGCCGTCATCCATACCTTCGATAAGACCACGACGACGGTTCAGATCACCTACTACGTCACCCATGTAGTCTTCTGGGGTTGTCACTTCAACCTTCATGCAAGGCTCGAGCAACACAGGGTTAGCTTGCAGCGCCCCCTTCTTGAAGCCCATAGAACCTGCAACTTTGAACGCCATTTCGTTCGAGTCCACATCATGATATGAACCATCGAACAGAGTGACCTTCACGTCCAATACAGGGAAGCCGGCGACAACACCGTTCTTCATCTGTTCTTGGATCCCTTTGTCAACCGCAGGGATGTATTCCCTAGGAACGACACCACCAACGATTTCGTTGACAAACTCATAACCGGCACCCTCTTCACGAGGCTCCAGTTTCAGCCAGACATGACCGAATTGACCACGACCACCAGACTGACGCACAAACTTACCTTCCACTTCCACAGCACTGCGGATAGTTTCACGATAAGCCACCTGAGGTTTACCAACGTTACATTCAACGCTGAACTCACGGCGCATACGGTCGATGATAATGTCCAAGTGTAGCTCACCCATACCTGAAATCAGAGTCTGACCCGACTCCTCATCAGTCTCAACCCGGAAAGAAGGATCTTCCATTGCCAGCTTCTGCAGCGCAATGCCCATCTTTTCCTGGTCGGCTTTGGAACGAGGTTCCACAGCAATGGTAATGACCGGCTCGGGAAATTCCATCCGCTCCAGAATTACCTTATGGTCTGGGTCACACAGGGTGTCACCGGTTGTCACATCTTTCAGGCCGATAGCAGCAGCTATATCACCTGCGCGCACTTCTTTCAGTTCTTTACGGTCGTTGGCGTGCATCTGCACGATACGGCCGATACGCTCACGCTTCTCTTTTACAGAGTTGTAAACGGCTGAACCTGACTCCAGGACACCTGAGTAAACCCGGATAAAGGTCAAAGTACCCACAAATGGGTCTGTTGCGATTTTGAATGCCAACGCAGAGAAAGGTGCATTGTCATCAGAAACACGCTCAACTTCCTGTTCTCTGTCATCGATGCCCTTAATCGCAGGAACATCAACCGGAGCAGGAAGGTATTCAACAACAGCATCGAGAACTGCCTGTACGCCTTTATTTTTAAAGGCACTACCACAGGTAGCCAGCACAATTTCGTTGTTGATAGTACGTTGACGAAGCGCTTTTTTGATCTCTTCTTCTGTGAGCTCACCTTCTTCAAGGTATTTGTCCATCAGCTCATCAGAAGCCTCTGCGGCACTCTCTACCAGGTATTCGCGCATTTCGGTTGCCTTGGCAAGCAAATGCTCTGGGATCTCTTCGTGAGTGAAAGTCAGGCCCTGGTCTTCTTCATTCCAGTTGATGGCTTTCATCTTGATGAGATCGATAACCCCGCTAAAGTTTTCTTCTGCACCAATATTCAATTGAATAGGCACACAAGTTGCACCGAGACGGTTACGGATCTGTCCTACTACGCGATCAAAGTCGGCACCGGCACGGTCCATCTTATTGACGAACACCAGACGGGGGACATGATACTTGTCGGCCTGACGCCATACGGTCTCAGACTGAGGTTCCACACCAGAAGAACCACAAAAGACCACTACAGCACCGTCAAGTACGCGCAGAGAACGCTCTACCTCAATAGTAAAATCGACGTGACCTGGGGTATCGATGATATTGATACGATGCTCAGTAAACTGGGCATCCATACCGCGCCAGAACGTGGTAACAGCCGCTGAGGTAATAGTAATACCCCGCTCCTGCTCCTGAACCATCCAGTCAGTGGTAGACGCACCGTCATGGGTTTCACCCATCTTGTGGTTTACCCCTGTATAGAACAGGACTCGCTCTGTGGTAGTGGTTTTACCTGCGTCAACGTGAGCACAAATACCTATGTTGCGATAACGCTCAATTGGAGTTGTACGAGCCACGATTATACCCTCTTGACTAAGATAAAAATCTTAGCAATGTCAGAGAAAGCGCGGGCAAGCCCGCGCCCGATATTACCAACGGTAATGAGCAAACGCTTTGTTGGCTTCTGCCATACGATGCACGTCTTCGCGCTTCTTAACGGCAGTACCTTTGTTTTCGGAAGCGTCCAGCAGTTCACCTGCCAGGCGCAGAGCCATAGATTTTTCACCACGCTTACGAGCAGCTTCAACCAACCAGCGCATCGCCAGTGCGTTACGACGAACTGGACGAACTTCACATGGAACCTGGTAAGTAGAACCACCAACACGGCGAGACTTAACCTCTACCGCTGGGCGAACGTTTTCCAGGGCTGCTTCAAGGATAACCAGATGCTCTTCGCCTTTCTTATCGGCGACAACATCCAGTGCTTTGTAGATAATTTTTTCAGCAGTCGACTTTTTGCCGTCCTGCATAATGACGTTGATGAACTTAGCCAGCAACTCACTTTGAAACTTTGGATCAGGTAGGATTTTACGTTGTCCTACTACGCGACGTCTTGGCATAACTATTCTCCGTATGCTTCAGGTATTTCCAAAACTGGAATTTATATTTAGCTTGGCCTTACTTAACGGAAAACCATTAAGACTTAGGACGCTTAGCACCGTACTTAGAACGAGCTTGGCGACGTGAAGTCACACCAGCACAGTCCAGGGCGCCACGAACAGTGTGATAACGCACACCAGGTAAGTCTTTAACACGACCACCACGGATCAGGATTACACTGTGTTCCTGCAGGTTGTGGCCTTCACCGCCGATGTACGAAGATACTTCGAAACCGTTGGTCAGACGCACACGAGCTACTTTACGTAGTGCAGAGTTAGGTTTTTTTGGAGTAGTGGTGTACACACGAGTACAAACACCACGCTTTTGTGGGCACGCGTTCAACGCAGGCACGTTAGTCTTTTCGACTTTAGGTGCGCGAGGCTTACGTACCAACTGGTTTACAGTTGCCATGTATAGCTCCGAATCAGTTGATTTCAACTCAACAATAAGGTGTGAAAAATCTAATCCCACAATAGTGGGACGCGGAATTTTAGAAAGGTAAGGCTTGGCTGTCAAGAAATAGCCAACTTTTGCAGCGTATTCCAATGAAAAAGGCGCCTTTCGGCGCCTTTTGTAACATCTATGCTACTTATTCCTGACTGCCAGCCAGGTTCAACAGATCGGCCAGGTTCTGTTCGGCTTCGCTGGCGCTGATGCTAGGTGCTTCAGTCGCTACTTCACCGCGAGCCTGGTTACGGTTGTTGTGGTAAGCATAACCCGTACCAGCCGGGATCAAACGACCTACGATCACGTTCTCTTTCAGACCGCGCAGGTTATCACTCTTACCACCTACTGCCGCTTCGGTCAGTACGCGAGTGGTTTCCTGGAACGAGGCCGCAGAGATGAAGGACTCAGTCGCCAGAGAGGCTTTGGTGATACCCAGCAGTTCACGTTCGAACTTGGCCGGAATCTTGCCCTGCTCTTCCAGTTCGCGGTTAGCGATCTTGACGCGGGACACCTCAACCTGCTCCCCTTCGAGGAACTCAGAATCACCGGCTTCAGTGATCAGACACTTACGCAGCATCTGGCGAATGATCACCTCGATGTGCTTGTCGTTAATCTTCACACCCTGCAGACGATATACGTCCTGTACTTCATTCACAATGTAGTTGGCTACGTTGTGGATACCGCGCAGACGCAGAATATCGTGAGCAGACTCTGGACCATCGGCGATCACTTCACCGCGTTCGACTTTTTCACCTTCGAACACGTTCAGGTTACGCCACTTGGGGATCATCTCTTCGTATGGGTTACCGCCCTCGGCAGGAGTAATAACCAGACGACGCTTACCTTTGGTCTCTTTACCGAAGGAGATGGTACCGCTGATCTCAGCCAGAATCGCAGGCTCTTTCGGCTTACGGGCTTCGAACAGGTCAGCAACCCTTGGCAGACCACCGGTAATATCGCGTGTCTTGGACGATTCCTGAGGAATACGAGCCAGTGCATCACCGACGCTGATCTGAGCATTATCTTCCAGGTTTACGATCGCATTGCTGGGCAGGAAGTACTGCGCAGGTACGTCGGTACCAGGAATAGTCAGGTCATTACCGTTTTCATCCACCAAGCGGATCATTGGACGCATTTCTTTGCCGGCGCTTGGGCGCTGGGCCACATCCAATACCACGATGGAAGACAGACCGGTCAGCTCGTCGGTTTGACGCGAGATGGTGACACCGTCAATCATCTGCTCAAACTTCACATAACCCGCCACTTCAGTGATGATTGGGTGAGTATGTGGATCCCAGTTAGCGATGGTCTGGCCAGCGTTAACTTCAGCGCCTTCCAGCGTTTCGAGCACAGTACCGTAAGGCACTTTGTAGCGCTCTTTCTCACGGCCCAGTTCATCGATAATCGCCAGCTCAGACGAGCGCGATACGATAACCAACTTGCCATCGCTGTTCTTAACGAACTTGGCGTTATGCAGCTTCAGGTTACCGGCGTTCTTCACCTGAACGTTGTTTTCTGCAGAAGCCCTGGATGCCGCACCACCGATGTGGAAGGTACGCATCGTCAGCTGTGTACCAGGCTCACCGATTGACTGAGCAGCAACAACACCGATTGCTTCACCTTGGTTGATCAGGTGACCACGGGCCAGGTCGCGACCATAACACTTGGCACAAACACCGAAGTCGGTATCACAGGAGATCACAGAGCGAACTTTAACTTCGTCAACGCTGTACTCTTCCAGCTTGTCACACCATGCCTCATCCAGCAAAGTGTTACGTGGCGCCAGGACTTCGTCGGAACCAGGATAGTAAACATCCTCGGCAACAACACGACCCAGTACGCGCTCACGCAGTGGCTCAACCACGTCACCACCTTCAATCAGCGGTTTCATGATCAGACCTTCGTGAGTACCACAGTCATCTTCGATAACGACCAGATCCTGGGCAACATCCACCAGACGACGAGTCAGGTAACCTGAGTTTGCTGTCTTAAGTGCGGTATCCGCCAGACCCTTACGAGCACCGTGGGTTGAAATAAAGTACTGCAGTACGTTCAGACCTTCACGGAAGTTCGCCACGATGGGCGTTTCGATGATAGAGCCGTCTGGCTTGGCCATCAGACCACGCATACCCGCCAACTGACGGATCTGAGCGGCACTACCACGAGCGCCTGAGTCGGCCATCATGTAGATGCTGTTGAAAGAAGCCTGTTTCTCTTCTTCACCGTCGCGGTTGATAACCACTTCGGAAGACAGGTTTTCCATCATCGCCTTGGAGACTTTCTCGTTGGCGCTGGCCCAGATATCGATAACCTTGTTGTAACGCTCACCGGCAGTTACCAGACCAGACTGGAACTGTTCCTGGATTTCCAAAACTTCGGCTTCTGCGTCGGCAACCAGCTTGTACTTGGCTTCCGGGATTTCCATATCGTTGATACCGACAGAGGCACCTGAGATAGTGGCGTATTGGAAACCTGTGTACATCAGTTGGTCAGCAAAGATAACGGTATCTTTCAGACCCAGCTGACGGTAGCAGGTGTTCAGCAAACGGGAGATCTGCTTCTTGCCCATGTTCTGGTTAACCAGATCAAAAGACATACCGGCTGGCAGGATCAATGACAACAGAGCACGACCTACTGTGGTGTCGACAATGCGACGCTGCTGGGTGCGCTCACCGTTCTCATCGATATGAGTTTCGGTGATACGAACTTTAACCCGGGCGTGCAGCTCGGCGGCACCTGTGCGATAGGCTTTCTCGGCTTCGGCAACAGACTCAAAGGCCATACCTTCACCGCGGCCATTTACGCGCTCACGGCTCATGTAGTACAGACCCAGTACCACGTCCTGAGAAGGAGTGATAACCGGCTCACCGTTGGCAGGTGACAGAATGTTATTGGTTGACATCATCAACGCACGGGCTTCCAGCTGGGCTTCCAGCGTCAGAGGCACGTGTACCGCCATTTGGTCACCGTCGAAGTCGGCGTTATAGGCCGCACACACCAGTGGGTGCAGTTGAATCGCTTTACCTTCGATCAGTACAGGTTCGAACGCCTGGATACCCAAACGGTGCAGTGTTGGTGCACGGTTCAGCATCACAGGGTGTTCGCGGATCACTTCATCCAGTACGTCCCAAACCTCGGCAACTTCACGCTCAACCATCTTCTTGGCGGCTTTGATGGTAGTGGCCAGGCCACGACCTTCCAGCTTGCCGTAAATGAATGGTTTGAACAGTTCCAGCGCCATTTTCTTCGGCAGACCACACTGGTGCAGACGCAGAGTTGGGCCCACGGTAATTACCGAACGGCCTGAGT
This sequence comes from Shewanella sp. ECSMB14102, assembly GCF_000813075.1. Taxonomy (NCBI): domain Bacteria; kingdom Pseudomonadati; phylum Pseudomonadota; class Gammaproteobacteria; order Alteromonadales; family Shewanellaceae; genus Shewanella; species Shewanella sp. ECSMB14102. The sequence continues at coordinate 86,398 of NZ_JWGX01000028.1, read as the reverse complement.
AGTCAACACGCTTACCCAGCAGGTTCTGACGGAAACGACCTTGCTTACCCTTGATCATATCGGCCAAGGACTTCAGAGGACGCTTGTTGGAACCGGTAATGGCACGACCGCGACGACCGTTATCCAGCAGGGCATCAACAGATTCCTGCAGCATACGCTTTTCGTTGCGAACTATGATATCCGGAGCGGCCAGATCCAGCAGACGCTTCAAACGGTTGTTACGGTTGATCACGCGGCGATACAGATCGTTCAGATCTGAAGTCGCGAAACGACCGCCGTCCAGTGGAACCAGAGGACGCAGATCAGGTGGCAGAACCGGCAGCACCTTGAGGATCATCCACTCTGGCTTGTTGCCTGAATGGTAGAAGGCCTCAACCAGCTTCAAACGCTTGGTGACTTTCTTGCGACGGGTCTCAGAGTTAATAGATGGCAGCTCTTCGCGCATCTGCTCAACTTCTTTCTCCAGATCGATAGCGCGCAGCAGTTCCAGAACCGCTTCGGCACCCATCTTGGCTTCAAACTCGTCACCATACTCTTCCAGCGCATCCAGGTAGGTTTCTTCGGTCAGCATTTGACCGCGCTCCAGGCTGGTCATGCCTGGCTCGATAACCACATAAGATTCGAAGTAGAGTACTCGCTCAATATCACGCAGAGTCATGTCCAGCATCAGACCGATACGGGATGGCAGTGACTTGAGGAACCAGATGTGGGCAACTGGGCTGGCCAGTTCGATGTGGCCCATACGCTCACGACGTACTTTGGTCTGGGTCACTTCAACGCCACACTTCTCACAGATCACACCGCGGTGCTTGAGACGCTTGTACTTACCGCACAGACACTCGTAGTCTTTGACCGGGCCAAAGATACGGGCACAGAACAGGCCTTCACGCTCAGGCTTGAATGTACGGTAGTTGATGGTTTCAGGCTTCTTAACTTCACCAAATGACCAAGAACGGATCAGATCAGGCGACGCCAGGCCGATCTTGATGCCTTCAAATTCTTCAGTCTTGCTTTGCTGTTTCAGAAACTTTAATAAGTCTTTCACGTTTCTCTCCTGAAGGAGTTAAACCCGGTGCCCCGCTCTCGCGGAGCACCAATTCGTTGCCAAACGCAGGCTTTAACCCGCGTCTTACTCTTGATCCAACTCGATGTTGATACCGAGAGAACGGATCTCCTTCAGCAATACGTTGAAGGACTCTGGCATTCCTGGCTGCATCTGATGGTTACCGTCAACGATGTTCTTGTACATCTGAGTACGACCGTTAACGTCATCCGATTTCACTGTGAGCATTTCCTGCAGAGTATACGCAGCACCGTATGCCTCCAGGGCCCACACTTCCATCTCACCGAAACGCTGACCACCGAACTGAGCTTTACCGCCCAGAGGCTGCTGAGTAACCAAGCTGTACGAACCGGTAGAACGGGCGTGCATCTTGTCATCAACCAAGTGGTTCAGTTTGAGCATGTACATGTAACCTACGGTCACAGGACGCTCGAACTGGTTACCGGTACGACCATCAAACAGATTCAGCTGACCAGAAGTCGGCAGACCTGCAAGCTCAAGCATCTGCTTGATCTCTTTCTCTTTGGCACCGTCGAAGGCTGGGGTTGCCGTTGGCAGACCATCCTTCAGGTGTTTGGCCAGACGCAGAACTTCATCATCGGTAAATGAATCGATATCCACGCGCTGCTTCACTTCATCGCCCAGTTCATAGACCTGTTTGATGTAGCCACGCAGTTCGGCCAGCTCACGCTGTTCTTCCAGCATGGCATTGATGCGATTACCAATACCTTTAGCCGCAGCACCCAAGTGAACTTCCAGTACCTGACCTATGTTCATCCGCGAAGGTACACCCAGAGGGTTCAGTACGATGTCGACAGGGTTACCCTGCTCGTCGTATGGCATATCTTCGATAGGACAGATCTTGGAGATCACACCCTTGTTACCGTGACGACCCGCCATCTTGTCACCAGGCTGGATGGTACGCTTAACTGCCAGGTAAACCTTAACGATCTTCAGTACGCCTGGAGCCAGATCATCACCTTGGGTGATCTTGCGACGCTTGATTTCGAACTTCTTGTCAAAGTCGGCTTTCAGCTCTTCGTGCTGTTCAGCCAGCTGTTCCAATTCGGTTTGCTTGGCTTCATCGTCGATAACCTGAACCAATACGTCTTTGCGTGGCAGTTCAGCCAGTTTGGCTTCACTGAAACCAGCGCTCAGCAGCAAGTTACGGGCACGGCTCAGAACACCTTCTTCAAGGATCTTGAACTCTTCTGTCAAGTCCTTACGGGCTTGAGCAATGTGCATCTCTTCGATTTCGATGGCGCGCTTGTCTTTTTCAACACCATCACGGGTGAAGACTTGCACGTCGATAACGGTACCCTTCACTGAGTTAGGTACACGCAGAGAGCTGTCTTTAACGTCAGACGCTTTCTCACCGAAAATAGCCCGCAGCAGTTTCTCTTCCGGAGTCAGCTGAGTTTCACCCTTAGGCGTTACCTTACCAACCAGAATGTCACCGCCTTTAACTTCGGCGCCGATGTAAACGATACCGGATTCATCCAGCTTGCTCAGTGCAGACTCACCTACGTTAGGGATATCGGCAGTGATCTCTTCGCTACCCAGCTTGGTGTCACGAGCGATACAGGACAGTTCCTGAATGTGGATAGTCGTGAAACGGTCTTCCTGCGCTACGCGCTCGGAAATAAGGATGGAATCCTCAAAGTTGTAACCGTTCCATGGCATGAACGCCACGCGCATGTTCTGACCCAGAGCCAGGTCGCCCAAGTCGGTTGACGGACCATCGGCCAGCACGTCACCACGCACCACAGGCTCATCTACGCTACAGCATGGACGCTGGTTGATGCAGGTGTTCTGGTTGGAGCGGGTGTACTTGGTCAGGTTGTAGATATCGATACCGGCTTCGCCTGGGCGCAGCTCATCTTCGTTAACCTTAACCACGATGCGGCTGGCATCAACATAGTCGATCACACCGCCACGCTTGGCAGCCACAACCACGCCTGAGTCAACAGCCAGTGTACGTTCAATACCTGTACCCACCAGAGGCTTCTCTGACTTGAGTGTTGGTACTGCCTGACGTTGCATGTTTGCACCCATCAATGCACGGTTAGCGTCGTCGTGCTCAAGGAATGGGATCAAAGATGCCGCCACAGAGATGATCTGCTGTGGAGATACGTCCATATACTGGATATCGGAAGCGCGCATAAAGGTGGATTCACCCTTGTGGCGACAGGCAACCTGCTCTTCCACAATGCGACCTTCGTTGTCGAGCTCGATGTTGGCCTGTGCAATCACATAGCGGCCTTCTTCGATGGCTGACAGATATTCCACTTCATCAGTAACCACACTGTCGATCACCTTGCGGTAAGGTGTTTCCAGGAAGCCGTATGAGTTGGTACGGGCAAAGGTAGACAGTGAGTTGATCAGACCAATGTTTGGACCTTCAGGGGTCTCAATTGGACACAGACGACCATAGTGAGTTGGGTGCACGTCTCGAACTTCGAAGCCGGCACGCTCACGGGTCAGACCGCCAGGACCAAGAGCCGAAATACGGCGCTTGTGAGTCACTTCTGACAGTGGGTTGTTCTGATCCATAAACTGCGACAGCTGAGAAGAACCGAAGAACTCCTTCACTGCTGCAGAGATTGGCTTGGCGTTGATCAGATCCTGAGGCATCAGCTCGTTCAGATCGCCCAGAGACAGACGTTCACGTACTGCGCGCTCAACACGTACCAGACCGACACGGAACTGGTTCTCGGCCATTTCGCCAACGCTACGGATACGACGGTTACCCAGGTGGTCGATATCATCGACTTCATCAAAACCGTTACGGATTTCGATGATCTTCTTCATTACGGCAACTATGTCTTCTTTGGTCAGTACACCGGTACCTTCGTTCTCGTCGATTTCAAGACGACGGTTGAACTTCATCCGGCCCACTTTAGACAGATCATAGCGCTCTTCGCTGAAGAACAGATTCTGGAACAGAGCTTCGGCGGCATCCTTGGTTGGTGGCTCGCCAGGACGCATCATGCGATAGATTTCAACCAGCGCTTCCAAACGGTTGGTGGTTGAGTCAATACGCAGGGTGTCAGAAATGTAAGCACCGTGATCCAGCTCGTTGATGTACAGGGTGCTGACCTCTTTGATACCGGCCAGTGACAGATTGGCCAGGTCTTCCAGGCTGATCTCGTTGTTGGCGGTAACCAGTACTTCACCTGTGTCAGGATCGATATAGTCCTGAGCCGCCACTTTACCAACAATATACTCAACCGGTACTTCCAGTTCAGTGGTGTTGGTTTTTTCCAGTTGGCGGATATGACGGGCAGTGATACGACGGCCCTTCTCTACCAGCACAGTGCCTTCAGAGTCCTTGATGTCATAGCTGGCAGTTTCACCACGCAGACGCTCAGGAACCAGTGTCATGACCAGAGAATCTTTCTTGATCTTGAAGTCAATACGCTCGAAGAAGATGTCGAGGATATCCTGAGTAGAATATTCCAGGGCACGCAGAATGATGCTGGCAGGCAGCTTACGGCGACGGTCAATACGTACAAACAACGCATCTTTAGGGTCGAACTCGAAGTCGAGCCATGAACCGCGGTAAGGAATAATACGCGCGTTATACAGCACTTTACCTGAGGAGTGTGTCTTACCACGGTCGTGGTCGAAGAACACACCTGGGCTACGGTGCAACTGAGATACGATAACACGCTCAGTACCATTGATGACAAAGGTACCGTTTTCAGTCATCAGAGGGATATCCCCCATGTAGACTTCTTGTTCTTTTATATCTTTTACAGTGCCGGCGGCAGCTTCACGATCATACAGCACCATGCGCAGCTTAACACGCAGTGGAGCGGAGTATGTCACACCGCGGATTTGACACTCTTTCACATCAAAAACAGGCTCGCCCAGCTTATAGCTGACGTACTGCAGTTCTGAATTACCAGAAAAGCTCTTGATGGGAAAAACGCTACGGAAGGCGGCCTCTAGGCCACGCTCACCGGTAGGATCTTGATCGGTGAACTTCTTAAAAGAGTCTAACTGAATAGACAACAAGTAAGGGATGTCCAATACCTGTGGACGCTTACCGAAGTCTTTGCGAATACGCTTCTTTTCAGAATAGGAGTAAACCATGGGTTTCCTCTGCTTGCGAGATGTGACCAAGACTGGATCAACACAGTTAATCCAGCACGTTTGCCCATCACCGTTGATGGCAAGAACCTAACCAATAATCACTGCTAGGGACTGCAAAATCTGGCGACAAACGGTGAAAAAAATCGCCAACGCTTACAGCGCAAAAAAGGCCGACGGTCAAAAAACCGCCAGCCTCCACCCAATTGGCTTGGGTGATTGTAAGTCAGTATGACTTACTTGATCTCTACTTGAGCACCAGCTTCTTCAAGATCTTTCTTCAGAGCTTCAGCTTCTTCTTTAGAGACGCCTTCTTTAACAGCTACTGGAGCAGATTCAGCCATAGCTTTGGCTTCTTTCAGACCCAGACCTGTGGCACCACGTACAGCCTTGATCACAGCAACTTTGTTGTCACCGTGAGAAGTCATAACTACGTCGAACTCGGTTTTCTCTTCAGCAGCAGCAGCTTCACCAGCGCCGCCAGCAACTACTGCAGCAGCAGCAGATACGCCGAACTTCTCTTCCATAGCTTCGATCAGTTCAACAACTTCCATTACAGACATAGCTGCAAAGGCTTCAAGGATTTGGTCTTTAGTGATAGACATAACAAATGTTTCCTATTGTTCTGAATTCAATTCTGTTAAGCAGCCAGCTTGAGATTAAGCGGCTTCTTGTTTTTGATCGCGCAGAGCGGCCAGAGTACGAACGAACTTGCCAGCAGATGCTTCTTTCATAGTCATCATCAGCTGTGCCAGTGCTTCTTCGTAAGTTGGCAGTTTTGCCAAACGATCAATGTCAGCTGCAGGGATGAATTCCCCTTCAAAAGCTGCACCTTTAACTTCGAAAGCGGCTTGCTCTTTAGCAAAGTCTTTTAACAGACGAGCTGCAGCACCTGGGTGCTCGTTAGAGAAAGCAATCAAAGTTGGGCCAGAGAACACCTCTGTCAGACACTCAAAAGCAGTGCCTTCTACTGCGCGGCGAGCCAGAGTGTTACGTACTACACGTACATACACACCGTTTGCGCGAGCAGTCTTACGCAGAACTGTCATAGCACCTACAGTTACACCGCGTGAATCGGCGACAACTGCAGAAAGCGCACCTTTGGCAGCTTCGTTGACTTCAGCAACAATCGCTTTTTTGTCTTCGAGTCTTAATGCCATTGGCTTTACTCCTGGATTCTACCTGGGGGTTCCCCCAGTGTTTACCATACTGAATACAAACGTACTCAGTTACTTACGGTGCAGATAATCCAGCAGAAATAAATCTATCTGGGGCCTGACACCGTCTACGCAGGAAATTAAGTATTCCAGACGGTCAACACCTGCGGTCTTGGACGGAAACCCATCAGAGTGAAAACACCCGTCATAGGTTCCAACCCACAAAAGTGCGCGCATTATAGGCTAACACGCGCATTTTGTAAAATTAGCTAGCAGCGTCCAGAGTGTTCTGGTCGACAGCTACACCTGCACCCATAGTGGTGGAGATGCTTACCTTCTTCACATACTGACCTTTGGCTGCAGCAGGCTTAGCCTTTCTCAGTGCAGACAGCAGTGCTTCTAGGTTTTCTTTCAGTTGAACAGTTTCGAAGTCCACTTTACCGATAGTAGTGTGGATGATGCCGTTCTTGTCGTTACGGTAACGAACCTGACCTGCCTTGGCGTTCTTAACAGCTTCGGCAACGTTAGGAGTTACAGTACCGGTTTTAGGGTTAGGCATCAGGCCGCGTGGGCCCAGGATTTGACCCAGCATACCAACAACGCGCATTGCATCAGGAGATGCGATAACTACGTCGAAGTTCATTTCGCCGGCTTTCACCTGCTCAGCCAGATCTTCCATACCTACCAGTTCAGCACCAGCTTCTTTCGCAGCTTCGGCATTGGCACCTTGAGTGAATACAGCAACACGTACTTCACGACCGGTACCGTGTGGCAGCACAGTGGCACCACGAACGTTTTGGTCTGATTTACGAGGATCAACACCCAGGTTAACGGCAACGTCTACGCTCTCAACGAACTTGGCAGTAGCCAGTTCTTTCAGCAGAGCTACAGCTTCGTTGATGTCGTATGCTTTGGTTACGTCCACTTTCTCGCGGATGGTGCGCATGCGCTTAGTCAGCTTTGCCATTATATTAGTCCTCTACTACCAAACCCATGGAACGCGCAGTACCTTCGATTGAGCGAATCATCGCTTCAATGTCAGCACCAGTCATATCGGTTGCCTTGGTTTCAGCAATTTCCTGAACCTGGCTACGCTTGATAGTACCCACTTTCTCAGTGTTAGGACGGGCAGAACCTGACTTCAGGCCAGCGGCTTTCTTCAGCAAGAAGGCTGCAGGTGGAGTCTTGGTTTCGAAAGTGAATGAGCGATCATTGTAAACAGTGATCACTACTGGAATTGGCATACCTTTTTCGAACTTTTCAGTACGAGCGTTGAATGCTTTACAGAATTCCATGATGTTCACACCTTTCTGACCCAGAGCTGGACCAACTGGTGGAGACGGGTTTGCAGCACCGGCTGCTACTTGCAGCTTGATGTAAGCTTCAATTTTCTTTGCCATCTGACATTTCCTCAGTTTGGGTTCAAACGCTCAGGCAACATGCCTTAAGCTCCCCGAAAACAACGGGTGCGGATTATATAGAAATCCGCACCCGTTGCCAAACGGATTTTGTATTTTATTTAATCAGGATTTTTCAACCTGATTAAAGTCCAACTCAACCGGAGTTGAGCGGCCGAAGATCATCACAGACACCTTAACGCGGTTCTTGTCATAATCCACTTCCTCAACAGTACCGTTGAAGTCGGCAAATGGACCATCGGTAACCCGAACCACTTCGCCGGGTTCGAACATAACGCGATGAGTCGGAGAATCAGTCGTCTCCTGCAAGCGACGCAGGATAGCCTCGGCTTCTTTATCAGAAATAGGTGCTGGGCGATCAGATGTGCCACCAATAAAGCCCATCACTCGAGGAATACTCTTCACCAAGTGCCAGCTTTGATCGTTCATTTCCATCTGTACCAGCACATAACCGGGGAAAAACTTACGCTCACTCTTGCGGCGTTGGCCGGCACGCATTTCCACGACTTCTTCGGTAGGAACCAGTACTTCGCCGAAGAACTCTTCCATACCATGCATCTTGATGTGTTCAAGCAAAGACTTACATACACGGCCTTCATAACCGGAAAAAGCCTGAACCACATACCATCTTTTCTTAGCTTCTTTAGCTTCAGTCATTCTAGTGCCTATACGCCAGTAATAAAGTTGACAATGCGCAGCAATACCGCATCCAATCCCCAAAGGATCAAGGCCAGGATACCTGTCGCAGCCAGTACGATAAAGGTGGTATTCAACGCCTCTTGGCGAGTAGGCCATACAACTTTGCGCACTTCGATTTGTGACTCACGGGCAAAGGCCAAGGCTTGCTTACCCTTAATCGTTTGCAGGGCTATAAAACCTGCAATAGCAAATACGACAACCACACCCGCTGCGCGGATTGGCAGAGTGAAGATTTCACTGTCGTTGTACATCTGGTTGCCAACAATCGCTGCAGCCACCAGTAGTATAGCTACTACCCACTTTACGATATCCAGAGAGTTGCCCTGGTTTTCAGTATTTGTTGTCATCGGTTAATTCCGTTACTCATTACGACCTGAGCCTAGGGACAGCTGAGTAAGTTTAAGGCTTAATTCAGCGCCAGCCCGCTTTCGAACTCGCCCCTGACGAGAATTCTCCGGCTCAGGGCACAAAAATCGGCCATAGATTGTATTCTTAATCAACTTTGTTATCAAGGATACACGGGGCGAAACCAAGAGAAAGGCGGACTCTTTGTGTCAGTTAACCAAAAAGCACAGTTAAGCGCCTTGATGCCAAGAACCAAATCCAGGACCAATACTTTTCCCAAAAAGGCTCGAAAATCAATTCGTCCGCTCGGAAACAATAACCTACCGAGTTTTCTATCTGTTTGAGAGTGTGACATCAAGCATGCGCCTGGTTTCCTGTTTGCCTCAATAACCCACCTTTAAATGGACCACTTTAAGAGCCGGTTTGAGTGTCCAGCGGACACCTGAATAGCCAAATCGGTCACTTTTTAAGAAAAGAGGACACTAGTGCGGACACTTACTGCAAGGTGGGCGCAAGAATAACAAATATAAACAATGTGTTATTGCTTTGGCATGTTTTCTGCTTTATCTAGCTGAGTAGCGAAACAGCCGTCGACTGGCGTTGTGGAACTCGCCGGCCGCGGCCCTTTGTCACTATCTTGCTGATGGGCCATCGCCGATGAGCCATCACCCCCTCCTTGGGGACCCTCTTCCCGACCGCAGGAAGCGCCCGCTGTAATGGCCCGGCCATTGGCGCTCCTGCTCCTTTTTCTTTTTTAAGGTCACTCACCCCGGCATAGCTGCGGACTTCGCAATCAAACTCAGTTTGGCGCGCTTGCTCAGCTTTTTTATCGCCATTTCCCGCCGTAAGGCATCACCGTGGCTGCCAATCTCTTCACGATAAACGAGTTGCAAAGGCCCGCGACCACGCAGATATTTGGCGGCTTTGGGGCCGCCACTCTGATGCTCCTGCAGGCGCCGGGTCACATCCTTGGTGATCCCTGTGTACAGTTCGCCCCCGGCGCAGCGCAGGATATACAGCTGCCAGTTATCACCACTCATTCCAGTCCCAACAGGCCGAGGAAGAAGGCGTATTCCAGCGCGGTATCTTCAAATTGCCGGAAACGTCCGCTCTTGCCGCCATGGCCGGCCTCCATATCCGTCTGTAACAGCAGCAGATTGTCGTCCGTCTTATAATCCCTGAGTTTGGCCACCCACTTGGCCGGCTCAAAATATTGCACCTGAGAATCGTGCAGCCCTGTGGTCACCAACAGATGCGGGTAGGCCTGATGGCGAATGTTGTCATAAGGCGAGTAGCTCAGCATGTAGTCAAAGTAGGGCTTGTCATTGGGGTTGCCCCACTCATCATATTCATTGGTCGTCAGTGGAATCGACTCATCGAGCATGGTGGTAACTATATCCACAAAGGGCACATGGGCGGCCACCGCCAGGTAAAGATCCGGAGCCTGATTGACCACGGCACCCATCAATAAACCACCGGCACTGCCTCCGGCGGCAACCACTTTGCCGGGTGCGGCATAACCCAGGTCCAAAAGTGCTCGGGTAGTGTCCTCAAAGTCATTGAAACTGTTTCGTTTATTAAACAGCCTGCCATCATCGTACCAAGGCCTGCCGAGCATCTCTCCTCCCCGGACATGGGCAATGGCATAAACCACGCCGCGATCCAGCAGGCTGAGAACAGAGGCATCGAAATCCGGCTCTATGATATGGCCGTAAGCACCATAACCGTATTGATACAGTGGGTTACTACCGTCTTTACGGAACTTGTCCTTGCGATACACCAGAGTCACGGGCACCTGGGCACCATCACGTGCCGGGATCAACAAGCGCTCGGCCTGATAGTTGCCGGGCTCGAAATCCCCCAATACCTTTTCCTGTTTGAGCAGTTTACGCTCACCCGGCTTATCCAGTTGATAACTGTAAATACTCTCGGGGGTAGTCGGGCTCGAGTAATATAACCTCAGTTCGCGACTGTGCTGGCTGGGATTGATATCCAGACCAATCACATAGGCCGGGTCATCAAAGGCCAATTCATAGCCGCGGCTGAGATCGGTATGGGGATAGACCTTGATCTGGCTCAGCCCCTGGCTGCGGCTCTGTACTATCAGATAATCGTCCAGCAATAACAGATCTTCGAGGCGCACCTCGGGATCATGGGCCAGTACCTGCTGCCACTTGCGCTTGTCGCCGGCATCGGCAGCCGTGGTTTTCATCAGCCTGAAATTGGTCGCCTGCCAGTTGCTGAGGATGAAGAATTCATCACCACGCTTGGCGATGCTGTATTCGTGGCCCTCTTCCCGTGGCAGAAACGCCCGGAATTCGCCGAGCGGGGCGTTGGCATCGAGCAGGGAAACTTCACTGGTCGTGGTGCTCTCGTGGTGCAATACAATCAGGGATTCATCCAGACTCTTGCCGAGGGAGATATAGAAGGTATCGTCCTGCTCTTCATAAACCAGCAGATCCTCGCTCTGGGGGCTTCCCAGCTTGTGCCGGAAAACCTGGTATCCCAGCAGGGTCTGTGGGTCTTTGGCGATATAGAACACATAACGGTTGTCATTGCTCCAGACCACCCGGCCATCGACGCCCGTCAGCTTGTCGGCAAGCAGTTCACCGGTGGCAAGATCTTTAAAATAGACGCTGTAAATACGGCGGCTGAGGGTATCCTCGGCAAAGGCCAGTATCTGCTCATCCGGGCTGACAGACACTCCGCCCAGAGCATAAAACTCCTGCCCCTCGGCGCGCCGGTTAACATCTAGCAGCAACTGCTCTTCACCATTGAGCTCACGGCTTCTGGCGATCACCGGATACTCAAGCCCAGCCTCGAAACGGCGATAATACCAATGGTTATGCCAGCGATATGGCACGCTGCTTTCATCCTGCTCCAGCCTGGAGATCAGCTCTTTAAACAGTTTCTGTTTCAGCGGCTCCCAAGGCTTAAGACGTGCGGCGGTATAGGCGTTTTCCCGCTCCAGATAGTCGATAACGTCCAGGGCCTTGCGCTCATCGTCACGCAGCCAATAATAGTCGTCTGTCCTGGTCACACCGTGAAGGCTCATGGTGTGGGGACGTTTTTCGGCAACCGGTGCCACCAGCTTATTTTCTGAATTCATTCCACTGCATCCGCACAGCCACAAGGCTGTGCCTAAAACCAACATCAGGGATCCTGCTCGACTCATCACTCTTCCTTAAAGCGTTAATATCTGCGGCCTACTCCCTCGACTACAGGCCGCCTGCATATAGTGACGCCGACCGGCGCCAACGGCAAGCCCTGTCACCTAAGCCTTGATATCAAAGTTGCCGGCAGAAAATGTGACCCTGTCCGCTTGTCATTTGTATATTACAAGCGCATGCTGTTGCCGCCTGTTATATACAAATGACGGGTAAATTCTCAGGGCGGGGTGAAATTCCCCACCGGCGGTAAATCGTGTCAGCGACATGAAAGCCCGCGAGCGCCCGCCAGATTTTGGCGGGGTCAGCAGATCTGGTGTCATCACATCCTAGCGTGACTAATCCAGAGCCGACGGTGTTGCCATTTAGATGGCTCAGTCCGGATGAAAGAGAATCAGATTGCCGCCAGGCGATCCGCTTAGTGATATGTCTCTGCCAATGGCAGAGACACCGCTATTCCTTTCTTTGCCCTGATTCTGGAAAACCCAAGCCGTAATTTAAGGATTTTTACCATGAATCAGTCATTATTAGCGCCTTTTGGCACCCCAATTAAAAGAGTCGAAACCGCCCTCGAAGCATTGCGTCAAGGCCGCGGTGTTTTGGTGGTCGACGATGAAGACAGAGAAAACGAAGGCGATCTAATCTTTGCCGCCGAGAGCTTGACCAACGCCCAGATGGCGATGCTGATCCGCGAATGCAGCGGCATTGTCTGTCTCTGCCTTACCGACGAGAAAATCAAGGCCCTGCAGTTGCCGCCCATGGTGGAAAACAACTCCAGCCAATTCGGCACCGCCTTTACCGTAAGCATTGAGGCCAAAGTCGGAGTCACGACCGGGGTTTCCGCTGCCGACCGGGTGACCACTATCAAGACCGCCATTGCCGACAACGCCAAACCGGAAGACCTGGCCCGCCCTGGGCACGTCTATCCGCTGCGGGCTCAACCCGGTGGTGTGATGACCCGCCGCGGTCACACCGAGGGCACTGTGGACTTGATGCAACTGGCTGGCCTAAAACCCGCCGGAGTGCTGTGCGAAGTAACCAACCCGGATGGCACCATGGCCAGACTGCCACAAATCATTGCTTTTGGCGCCCAACACAACCTGCCGGTTCTCTCCATCGAGGATATTGTCAGTTATCGCGAATCTCTGCTGGCCAACGCAGGCTAATAAACCAGCACCCCCTAACTATTTGATCAAAAGCGGCTACATAGCCGCTTTTGTTTTAAACAAACCGGCAAACTAGGTTACAACAAGGCTTACATTAACCCTCCTCTTTTTAAGGTTTATTTTCGTGACCTAGATTAGAAATCCTTGAATAACGGGTCGCCCCCTGATAGGCAATGTGTTACTTATCGAGAGTTATTGCCTGTATCCCAATAGCTTACAGGCAGGTCTTTATCAGTTAGGATTTCGAGGAGAGCCATAGGTGTTAAGCCAACTGAGCCTAAAGCGCAAATTACTCTTGTTTGCCTTAGTGCCTGTTTTGGTTCTCAGCCTACTGGGTTGTGTACGTTTATTTGAACTGCTGCATAACTATCGTTTGGCCAACCAAAGTTATCATGCCGTCGAGGTAGGACGTCGTCTGGCCGATCTCATCTATGAATTGCAGCAGGAACGGGGTCTCAGCGCCGCTTATATCGCCTGCGATGGTAAGTGCTTTGCCGATAGTCTCCAGATGCAGCAGCAGCGAGTATCGGCACAGATAACCGCCCTGCAAAACTCTCCCCACTTATTGCAACTTACTGAACAACTGTCTTCTGCAGCCCAGCACCTACTACAAACCAAGCTGGAAGCTCTGCGGCTCGGCAAGCAGGCGCTGGAAAATAACCGGCGCGAACTCTTGAGTCGCAATGAAAGCGACGCACTGAATTTCTATTCCGACTTCAACTACGAACTCCTGTTGGGTATTGCCAATCTGCAATCCCTGTCGAGCAATGTGCAACAGGCCAGAGCCTATGCCGATCTGGCTGCACTGTTGCGGATTCAGGAGTTGGCGGTGCGTGAGCGCGGCCTGATCAACGGCATGCTGCTGAAACGTCAGTTTGATACCGACAGTTATGAACAGCTGTTGGCATTAATAACAGAGCAAGATCAGAGCATAGATCTGTTCCGCGCCAGTGCCATAGCGGAACACAAACAACGCCTGGAAGCTATGCTGCAGGACAATAAGAGCCAGGCATTGAATAACGTCAGGGAACAACTGCGCCAACAAGATGCCATAACGCGTCAGGCGCACAAGTTCAGCTCCCAGCTGGGTTATGGCGGCCTATTGCATGAATTTAAAAACTTTCTTCTTCGGGGAGAAAGCAGATACCAACAAGACTTCTATATCAAACTTGAGTCCCTGGAACAGATCCTCAATAAACTAAGCTCAAACTGGGTGCTCTCTAGTACACAACAACAGGCGATTGCCCAAATCAGGGACAAACTCAACGAATATCGCCACAAGATGCAGCTGATAGCATCCATGCAAAGCCGGGGGGCCAAGGTGAAAGAGATAGACTCCCTGGTACAGATTTCCGACGATCAAATGCTCAATGCTCTGAAGGCCCTGACCCAACCCAAGCCCCCTGTGACTCCCGAAGTCTGGTGGCTGTTGGCCAGTGAAAGGATCCGCCAAATGGATGCCATAGCCGACAGTGTTTCCGATGATATTCTCAATCTTTCCAACGCTCAGCGCGCCCAGTCGCTGCGCCTTATCGCCCTCTATCTCCTTTCAGCCGCCATCACTATCGGCCTGCTATTGCTCCTGGGCAGGGCCCTGAGTCACAACCTACTCAGGCGCATCTACGCCATAGCCGACAACATGCGCTTGATGAGTAAAGATCCCAACCTGGATCTGGATATCAAGGTCGAGGGCAAGGATGAATTGGCCGATATGGCCAAGGCACTGGGTCAAATGCTTAATGAAAGGCAAAAATCCTATCAACAGTTGAAACAGGCCGCGGCGGTATTCGACTACTCAGGCGAAGGGATTGTCATCACGGATGCCAATAACCGTATTGAATTGGTCAACCCGGCATTCAGCCGTATTACCGGTTACAAGCTGAAAGAGGTCAAGGGCAAGAATCCTTCAATACTCAACTCCTGTCGCCACGATGATGCCTTCTTCAGGGAGATGTGGGACAGCCTGCTGACCAATAACAAATGGGAAGGTGAGATCTGGAATAAGCGCAAAGACGGTGAAATTTATCCTGAGTATCTGGCTATCACCTTGGTGCGAGACGATAACAATAACATACTCAAACACATAGGTTTGTTTGTCGATATCAGCCATCGGAAAAAGTATGAACAAGACATCTGGTATCAGGCCCATTTCGATATTCTGACCAAGCTGCCCAATCGTAAGATGTTCAACGAGCGACTGCACCACGAGCTGTTACAGGCCCGTATCCATGGTCACAAGCTGGCGATTCTATTGATCGATCTCGACAGATTCAAATATATCAATGATGTACTGGGCCACAAACGCGGTGATCTACTGTTACAACAAGTGGCAAGAAGATTGGAATCACTCCCGGATGAACAAAAATTTGTCGCCCGCCTAGGGGGCGATGAATTTGCCGTGATCCTGCCGCACTATAAGAATGATGCCGCCCTGACAGCCGTAGCCGACAGAGTAAAAGCCCTATTCAGCAATAGCTTCGATATCGATGGTCAGGACACCTTGATCTCGGTCAGCTTTGGTATAGGTGTCTATCCCGAGGACGGCGATGATATAGATGCCCTGACCCGCAACACAGAAACCGCCATGTACAGCGCCAAAGACAACGGCCGCGACAACTACCAGTATTTCACTCCCAGCATGAACGCCAGCATGCTGGAGCGCTTGCAGTTGGAGCAACGTCTCAGAAGCGCCGTGTTACATCAAGCGTTTTGCTTGCATTATCAGCCCATAGTCTCAATGGAAACCGGCCAAATCACTTCTGTCGAAGCTTTGATACGTTGGAATGACCCCGAATATGGCTGGGTTTCGCCGGAGAAATTCATTCCTATCGCAGAGAACAGCGGCCTGATAGAACCTATAGGCGAATGGGTACTGGAACAAGCACTGAAAGACCTAAGCCAATGGCATGCCAAGGGAATTGAGCTGGATATGGCAATCAATGTCTCCAGCCGCCAATGTATCAATGTCAGTGGGGTACGCTTCGACTCCTTGCTGACTGACGCCATCAAACGTCACGCCATAGCGCCGGAGAGACTGCATATAGAGATCACCGAATCCATGTTGCTGGATGACAGTCCCCATTGTCTGGAAGTGCTCAACAGCATTCGCCAACTCGGGGTGACGATTCATATGGATGATTTTGGAACCGGCTTCTCCTCGTTGAGCTATCTGCGCAAGTTCCCTATCTCTGTGATCAAAATCGACAAGAGTTTTGTCGATAATGCCTTGGTGAATGAGGCAGATGCCAGCCTGGTGCGGGCAATAGTCATGATGGGCAAGAGCCTGGACTTGCAACTGGTGGCAGAGGGCATAGAGACCCGCGCGCAATGGATCTTGCTCAAGTCCATGGGCTGTGATTTTGGCCAGGGCTATCTACTTTCAAGACCACTGCCGGCCAAGAGCCTGACGCCAATCCTAGCTCAGGGTGAAACTTTCATCCGTCAACTTCTGGCATAAAAAAGCAGCCTTGAGGCTGCTCTTGTCATCGCTGGATAGCCTTAAGCCATCTGTGCGTTCATTACTGTCTCGCCACCTTCGCTCGCCAATTGCATCAGATCCTTGTCCACCAGGAACAGCGCCTTGCCATCCTCGCCCACCAGACGGATCTTATCGACTATCGACTTGAACAGCTTCTCTTCTTCGTGCTGCTCGGCCACATACCATTGCAGGAAATTGAAGGTGGAATAGTCTTGAGTCGTGAAGGCGGTATGAGCCAATGCATTGATCTTGCTGGTGATCAGCTGTTCGTGCTCGTAAGTGTACTCGAACAGGGACAGCAGGGATTCAAAGTCGGCTTTGGGCGCTTCAATGGCTCCCAGCAGAGGCATGCCACCGGTTTCACTGACATAGGTGAACAGGCGACGCATATGCTGCATCTCTTCATCAGCATGATCCCGCAGGAACTTGGCCGCGCCTTCAAAGCCCTTGTCTTCACACCAAGCGCTCATCTGCAGATACAGGTTGGAGGAAAAAAACTCCATATTGATCTGCTCGTTCAACTTATCAATCATGGCTTGTGCCAACATATCCTTGCCTCTCATTTCGGGTATCTGTTTCATGGGCGCTATTGTTATCAAGGGACACAACAAATGCAAGAATCTTTACCTAACGCAATGATTTATAATGAAAACACTTTTCATTTAACTTGAATTATCATTTGCTATTTGCCGCAATCCGCTGACTGTAAAAGGAAAAGTCTACGCCCAGTGCACGAAAACTGGCATGCAGATCATAGTCATCCACTTTCAGCGTGGCATAATAGCCAACCAGGTTCAGTAATAGCTCAAATAAGGTTGCTCTATGTCCAAGCCGCAAGACGTCTGTGCCCATCCAGGGCTGATGCACCCGGATCTCGCTCTGCCCCTGCTACTCGAGCAGGTCACCCCGTTGGAAGATACCGAAACCGTGCAACTGTCGGATTCTCTGGGACGGGTACTGGCAGAAGACTTGGCCAGCAGCATAGACTTGCCCCCGTTCGATAACTCGGCGATGGACGGCTACGCCTATCGTTATGCCGACCTGCCCGAGAAGGCCAGCCTGAAATTACTGGGTAGCTCCTTTGCCGGCCACCCTTTTGAAGGCCAGTATCAACCCGGCGGCTGTGTTCGCATCATGACTGGCGCTCCAGTGCCTGCTGGCTTTGATACAGTGCAGATGCAGGAAAAAACCGAGGCCAATGGCGAGCAGATCACCATAGAACCTTGCAAGCAGGCCGGAGACAATGTGCGTGGCCGCGGCGAAGAGCTGCTGGCCGGCACCAAGGTCCTCAGGGCTGGCACTCTGATAGGTGCCGCCGAAATGGGGGTGATGGCCACCATAGGGATCAGCAGCCTTAGAGTGATCCGCAAGGTTAAAATCGCTTTCTTCTCCACAGGTGATGAATTGCGCCCAGTGGGTTCAGAGTTGGCGCCCGGGCAGATCTACGACTCCAACCGCTACTCGATTCAGGGCCTGCTCAGCCGCGCCGGTGTCGAGTGGCAGGATCTTGGGGTGATTGCGGATGATCCTGAGGCTATCCGTCAGGCGTTTCGCAACGCCTCAGCCAGCGCAGATATGGTGATCACCTCAGGTGGTGTCTCGGTCGGTGAGGCCGACTTCACCAAGCAGATCCTCGATGAGGAAGGCAAAATAAGCTTCTGGAAACTGGCGATCAAGCCGGGCAAACCCTTTGCCCTCGGCCACATAGGCAAGGCAGTGTTCTGCGGTCTGCCGGGCAACCCGGTTTCATCCATGGTGACTTTCTACAAGCTGGTGTGGCCTTTACTGCATAAACTGCAGGGGCTGCCACAACCAACCCCGCTACTACTGGATGCTAAATTGACCGCCCCTATACGTAAACAGCCAGGACGGGTGGAATACCAGCGCGGTATTCTGAGCCGCAACCAGGATGGAGAACTGGAAGTGGCGGTCACCGGCTCACAGGGTTCAGGCATGCTGACCTCCATGAGCCTGGCTAACTGTTTTATTATTCTGGAGCAGATGCAGGGCGACACACCTGCTGGTACCAGAGTCACGGTTGAACCCTTTAACAGCGTGCTGTGCTGAGGCCGATATGAGCGACGAGATACTCACAGATGCCGAGATGTTGCGCTACAGCCGGCAGATCTCCATCAAGGCAATGGACATTGAAGGGCAGGAGAAGCTCAAACAGGCCAAGGTGCTAATGATAGGTGCCGGTGGCCTAGGCTGCGCTGCCGGTCAGTATCTGACTGTAGCCGGGGTCGGCAAGTTGACCCTGGTGGACTTCGATACTGTCGAACTGTCTAATCTGCAGCGCCAGGTACTGCACCAGGATGGCAATATAGGCCAGCCCAAGGTGGAATCGGCCAAAGAGAGCCTGAGTGCGCTCAATCCCCATGTGCAGATAAATGCCATCAATGGGGTGTTGGATGATCCCGAATTGGATCAACTGGTTGCCGAGCACCATCTGGTGCTGGACTGCACCGACAATGTTGCGGTGCGCGAACAGCTTAATCGCAGCTGTTTTCGGCATAAGGTGCCCTTAGTGTCTGCCGCTGCCATCCGTATGGAAGGGGTGATCTCCGTCTTCGGCTATCAGCAACAAATGCCTTGTTACCACTGTTTCAGCAGCCTGTTCGGCGAGCAGCAGCTCAGCTGTGTCGAGTCGGGCATTTTAGCGCCGGTAGTTGGTATGATGGGCTGCCTGCAAGCAGTAGAAGCCATCAAGGTGATCAGTGGTATTGGCAAACCACTCTACGGTCGTTTGCTGATGTTCGATGCCATGACCATGGAGTTTCGCGAGATGAAGCTGCCGCAGATCTCCAACTGTCCCGTCTGCGGTTGAACAGATATAACAAGAGGCTGCCTGGGCAGCCTCTTTAATTTTCAGTATTTTTACTTGGCGTTAAGCCAGTCAGACTCAGGCAATACCCTGTCGACAATCCGGATCTCGGCAATATCACCGCGGAACAGATCGGCCACCTCACCGTCCCAACTGGAGGCCCCCACCATCCATTCACCGCCGGGAATACTCACCAGCCCATGCTGCTCGGCTTCGGCGGTACGCATTACCCTGGAGTTATCCACATACATGGTGGCGTATTGGCCGTCATTGACTATAGCCACGTGATACCAATAATCCCTGTCCACTTCCCATGACCAATTGCTGGGCCCCACGCCATTGCTGGAGGTGGAGATCCACTGAAACTCCTTGAGACTGGAAGCAGTCAACGCCAGCGAAGGATCGCCGCCGCCACAATCCAGCTTATGGTGTTCACACACCTGGCTCTGGCTGGGTTTATGAGCAAAGACTGCGCCCCAGGCATTTTCCGATGCCTGCCATTCTGGTGCCAGGCGCACTATCATCTCTACCGTATACTGCGGCAGAACACCCGCCTGACCATCGGCAGAAACCAGCGTCGGTGCCTGGCTGGAAAGATAATAGCCGCCCTGGGTATTGCCGCCCTTGAAACGAGCCGCTCCAGTGGCGTGGCCAAAGCCAGGAGCTTCATCGAGCAGTTCAAACAATTGCTCCTGAGTGCCACTGCTGCTCCCCTTGGCCTTGAGGCTCAAGGTATTGCCGCGCCCGGATAGATCCATAAACTGCACCTTGGTCGGATCTGTGCTGGTTAACTTGTGCTCAGCATCGAATATCCAGTAAGCGAGTGTTCCTTCAAGCTTACCCGGGCCTTCGGTTTCCACTTCCTGATTCAGCTTGGCAAAACGTTTTTCAAAGTCCAGCGGCTGTTCAAACTCCCAGCGTTGCAGCACATCCTGCGGCTGCCTCTCTGCATCCGGAATGGCGGCTACCCAAGGTGAGAATGAACGGAACTGCAACCGCTTGTTGGCTTCATCGAAACTCACCAGTTGCAGCATACCGTTGCCACCCCAGAATCCCGATTGATAGTCCACCAAGATCATGACCACATCGCGGCCATAGCGGTTCTTGGCCACCATCTTGGCCTCACCATGGTGATGGCCGTTAAAGGTGAGGAAGATCTGGTCATTGTCTTTGATCAACTTGTCCCACAGCATGGCGCCATTGTCGGTAAATATGGCGCTATTGCCATCATCGGCCACATTTAATAACTGATGGGTAGTGAGTATGGTTGGTGTTTCCGGGTGAGCATCCAATACCGACTGTGCCCAGGCGATACTGGCCGCCGAGGTACGCCAATCGAGCGCCAGCAACAGATACTCGCGCTCACCGCCCTTGAAGAGGTGATAACTGTTGAAGCCGGTGGCATCCGCCCCCTGGAAACTGGCAAAGTTATTTTGCTGCAAAGACGCCGGGAAATGCTTGAGGAAAGGCTCTGCCGCCAGGCTTCTGTCGCTGTCGAGGTTGCTGTTGATATCAACCCCGGACTGACGGTAAGCCAGCACATCATGGTTACCCGCCAATATGCTGTATGGGGTGGCTGGATTGGCCTCCAAAATGCTCATGGCCGCGCGGGCATTGAGCCATTCCTGCTCTGAGTCAGGCAGGTCAACCACATCCCCCAGATGCGCCGTAAAAACGATATTTTGTTGCTGGTAGTTATCGGCAATCCATTGAGTTTGAGCATTGTAGCGCTCGGGATTATAGCGGGAGTACTTCTGGGTATCGGGCATGACCACCAGAGTATAACTCTCGGCTGCGGCTTGAGTGCCACTGTCGCTATCTGAGTTACACCCGGTCAGGCCAAGCACGGCGCCCAGAACCAGTGCTCCAATTGAGTAACGCATTAAATCTCTCCAGTTAAGGCTAGTAAGAAAGTCTGAATTTAAACAAGGACAGATGAAGCAAAATAAATACTTTTATTTCAAAATCATTAAGTTACAAAATAACGCCAAAACAAACATATTGGCAACATAAGTCACTATTGCAGCAAGTGCTTGATGGTTGGAAAATGTCGTACAGAGTTTTGGGTGATAGCGGCTTGTTGAGCTTAATATTTTTCTATATTGTGTGGCGCTTTCATCTCGCCTGACATCCACAAACAAGGAAATTTCCCACTATGGACAATAGCCTGCGACGCAACTTTGGCACAGATAAGGGCCAGATCAGTGCCGGCAAATACAACCTGGTCGTTGGCCTGACTCTGATCTGGGGTTTTGTGGTCAACTATCTGATGGTGTTGAATATCGATCCCGAAATCATCGCCACGATTCCAATCTGGTTGTTCTTTATCGGCTACTTCGTCTGCTGTATGGCAGGCGTCTATCTGTTTGAAACGTCAAAGATGCCTGCCGTCAGCTTTCTCGGCTACAACCTGGTCGTTGTTCCCTTCGGCCTGATAATTAACCTGGTGGTCAGCAGCTATGACCCAACTCTGGTGTTGGAGGCACTGCGGATAACGACTATCGTGACTCTGGCAATGATGATATTGGGCACCCTATTTCCCGCCTTTTTTGCCCGCATAGCCGGCGCCCTGGCCATAGCCCTGCTGTTGGTGATCATTGTCGAACTGGTGGAACTATTTATCTTCAAGAGCCATCACGGCATTACCGACTGGATAGTGGTATTGATCTTCTGCGGCTACATTGGCTATGACTGGGGCCGAGCCAACGCCAAGGAAAAGACTGTCGACAACGCCATCGACAGCGCCGCCGCGCTTTATATGGATATCATCAACCTGTTCCTGCGGATCCTGAGCATTCTGGGAAGAAGAAATTAACCCATGCGTTTACTCTTGCTGTTGCTGCTGTCTATACCTTTTTGCTCTCCGAACGGTGATAGAATTCCCGGACGCAAGCCAAGTGTAAAGCTCCAGAACCAGGATAGGTTTTGCATCTAAGCGCTATCTTGTTCGGTTCGTGATGAACCAAAGCTCGATAGCGCGAATAACGATCTGCTTTCAATTTTGAAGCTAAGGAAGGTGTCGGCAATGAAGAAACGTTATGGCTTTATCCTGCTGCTACTGCTGATCTTTGTCGGTGCCCTGATCCCGGAAACCCCACAGGTGCCGGTTCACCAAGCCAGCGCCAAAGACTGGCATAAAGACAGTTTCTGGTATTATCCCTGGGGCACCTCAGGGGTACACAAGGGCATAGACATCTTCGCCGCCCGCGGCACTCAAGTGCAGGCCCCGACGCCCATGCTGCGCCTCTATCAAGGGGAGTGGCGTCTCGGCGGCAAGGTGGTGCTGGCCTTGGGGCCAGGCTGGAAGTTGCATTATTTCGCCCATCTGGACAGCCTGGAGCCGAACGGTTTTTATCTACCTCAGGGCAGCAAACTGGGCACAGTCGGCGACTCGGGCAATGCCAAAGGCAAGCCGCCCCATCTGCACTACAGCATAGTCAGCCTGATGCCCATGCCTTGGTTGATGGATGACGCGCCCCAGGGATACAAGAAGGCGTTTTATCTCAATCCTGTGACCTATCTGGCGCCCCGCTGAGTGCCTGCTGCCTGAGCCATTCGAGAAACACCCTGACTCTGTGGCTCTGCTCGCGGCCGGGAGCCGGCAGCAGCCGATAACTGAGTCCAGGCAACACCTTGCCCGGCAAGCAAGGTTTCAACCAACCCCGCTCCACCAAAGAGGCCACCAGCACAGAACTGGCAAGCGCCAGGCCTTCACCGGCCAGAGCGGCCTGCACCAGGTGATCCTCCTGGGTAAACTCCAGCAATCTGGCACCCTTGAACTCGTGATAGGTCTGTTGCCATTGCTGCCAATCGAGCCCGTCGAGAGCCGGGTTCTGCCAGCGGGTCTGCAACAGCGTCACCTGAGGTTGCTTGCTCTTGAGATAACCGGGACTGGCGTAAATGCCGAAGGTCTCGCTAAATAACACCTCTTCGCCTTCTGCCGCTTTGCCGTAGCGTATGCAGAGATCAGTCTCACCCAGAGGGTCGCTAGGCTGCAGCCCCTCATCGCTGCTGACCGACACCCGAATATCGGGGAAACGCTGCTGAAAGTCCGGCAAGCGCTGCGCCAGCCATAGGGCGGCAAAGCCATGGGTAGTGGAAACTCTCAGCTGGTTTGGTGTCACGCCCAAACGTTCAATCCCCTGGGCTATGCCGAGCAAGGCCTGGCGACAGGATTCTGCCAACTCGGCTCCGGCCGGTGTCAGTGATACCGCCCGGGTCTGGCGGATAAACAAGCGGGTGTCCAGCTGGGTCTCTAGGTTTCTTATCTGATGAGAAACGGCGGTCGGAGTCAGGGTCAACTCCTCCGCAGCCAGCTTGAAGCTCAGATGCCTGGCGGCGGCTTCGAACACTCTCAAGTTATTCAGTGTGGGTAAATGGGCAAACATTGCGATCAAATAAGTGAATTTTACTCATCTATAAGTGAGAAATGACCCTTTGTCAACTCGAGCGGTATTCCAGATAGTTATGCCCTGAGCAAACAAACGGAGAAAGTGATGAAAACCCTATTAAGAATAGATGCCAGCGCGAGAAGAACCGACAATGACAAGCCCAGCTATAATTCGATTTCCAAGTCGTTGGCGCAGCTATTTTGCGATCACTGGCAAGCCCAAAATAATCTATCAGAATTCATCTATCGTGATCTGGGTGACCAAGTACCGCCGGCCATCACCCAAGATTGGATTGCCGCCGTATTCACTCCGGAGGAACACCAAAGTACAGAGCAGCAACGGCTGCTGGCACTGTCGGACTGCCTTATCGACGAGCTGCAGCGGGCCGATATCATTCTGATCTCAACCCCCATGTACAACTATGGCATGCCGGCGGCACTCAAGGCCTGGTTTGATCAGGTCATCCGCATCAACCGCACATTCAGCTTCGACTTAAAGCGCGGCGATTTTCCGCTGCGGCCGATACTCAGCGGCAAAAAACTGGTTTTGGTTTACTCCTGCGGCGAGTTTGGCTTTGGCGAAGAGGGGATCCGCGCCGGAATGAATCACCTGAGTCCTCATATCAAGACCCTGAGCCACTATCTGGGGGTGGAGCAGTTTTATGAAGTGCGCAGCGAATATCAGGAGTTTGCCGACGAGCGCCATCGGGCTTCCATCAAAGCGGCCAGCGCCTCACTGACGGAGCTGGCCCTAAAAATTTAGCAATCAAACCACTGCATTTAAGAAGCTAAAGCCCGGATTGGCCGCGAACAAAGACCAGCCAATGCCGCTGTCTCAGCGTTTGTTCTCAGTCCTTGGTTACCACCCAGAGTGCATGCAGCAATCCGGGGAACCAGAAGAACAGACAGAGAATGATATTGATCAGCAGGTCTTTACCGGCACCGGCTTTGAGAAATACCGCCACCGGCGGCAATAAAATGGCGATGATGACGAGCAAGAGTTTATTGGTATCCATGGTATGACTCCTGGCGAGGAATTAAAGGGACAACCCATTTAACTTGGCAGCATGATGCCCAGCTTGCAACCTTTTCTCTTTCCCCGAGAGTGAACCTAAATGTCAACTACCAGTATTTATTTGCGCTTGGGCCAGTGCAAATCCCAGGGTTGCTTAAGCTTTTGCAACTGACTCAAAACGCCCGACTGCATAAAAGCCTCGCCCTGCGATGGTAAACTCAGGTATCTGAGCACTTGCCCGTGCCATTCAAACTCCAGCGCATAAGCGTGCAGGTAGCCACGGTCGGCATCAACAGCGCTGCCGCCATAGAGAGTATCCCCCAGAATCGGCACTCCCAGGCTGGAAAGCGCTACCCTCAGCTGATGGGTCTTGCCGCTGTGAGGCTTGAGCAGGTACAGGCGCAGCCCCTCGGCGACCGACCAGGAAAAGAACTGGGTAACGGCCGGGTTATCGGTGGAACGCAGCAGTTTATACTGGCTACGGCGGGACTTGGCCATATCACCTATGATCCAACCCTGTTTCTTACCCGGTTTACCCTTGGCCAACGCCAAATAATATTTCTGCACCTTGTGTTCACTGAACATGCGGGTAAATTCGGCCGCCGCCTCGGATGAACGGGCCAACAGCAATAGGCCGGAGGTCAAGGTATCTAGCCTATGTACGGGATAGAGCTTATAACCCAATTTTCGCTCGGCACTGGCCACTAAACCTGCCTCACCGTGCTGGCTGTGAAAATGAACCCCGGGCCGCTTGTCCAGCAGGATAAAGTCGGGCTCTGTGGCTATCACTGAATACATGGGTTAAACCTGAAATGTGACTATGACCCTAAGGCCGGGGTGGTTATCCTGCAGCGAAATACTGGCGTTGTGCCGCGAAAGAATCGCCTTGACCATAGAAAGCCCCAAGCCGGTGCCTTGCTTATGACGGCTGGGATCCAGCCGCACCAGCCGCTCGAAGACCCGCTCACGCTCCGCTTCCGGGATCCCGGGGCCATTGTCGCTGATGATGACTTGGTTGGCTTGCTGCAAAATGGTGATACAGGCTCCCTCGCCTGCATAGCGAATGGCGTTGTCGACCAGATTGAACAGCGCCTGGAACAAGAGGTGCTTGTCGCCTGTGATAGGGCAATCCTCACTGGTTTCCAGCTTGAGTTGTTGCTCTTGTGCCTCGGCCAATACATCGGCCATATCCAGCAGATCGTGACACATCTGCTGCAAGCTGAAGCTCTCCAGCTCCAGTTGTTGTTGCCCTTCTTCAATACGGGTCAGCGACAACATGGCGTTGAAGGTCGCCAAGCAGTGATCCAGCTTTTCGATCAAGATGGCGCTGCGTTCAGGGAGTTCCTCTGCCGGATACTGCGGCAACTGCTCCAACCCTATCCTCAGGTGCGAAAGAGGAGTTCGCAGGTCATGGGCGATATTGTCTGTCACCCCGCGCACGGCGGCAAGGTTGCGTTCCAGGGTATCCAACACTCGGTTGAATTGGCGCGCCAGCATATCGAATTCATCACTGTTGCGACTCACAGGCAAGCGGGTGTTGTAGTAACCTCGCTCTATGCGTTCACTCAAGCGGTTGTATTGCACCAGACGCCTGAGCAGCGCCTTGGAAAACAGATACCCCATAGCCAGCGTCAGTACCACTGTCAGCATCACAGCGGTGGCTGCCGCGCTGAGAAACTTTTCGATCAAGGTCGCCAAGTGGTCGGTACGGGTGGCGATCAGCACAGGGCCATAGCGTGTCATTACCACGCCACCGGT
Organism: Shewanella sp. ECSMB14102; assembly: GCF_000813075.1. Taxonomy (NCBI): domain Bacteria; kingdom Pseudomonadati; phylum Pseudomonadota; class Gammaproteobacteria; order Alteromonadales; family Shewanellaceae; genus Shewanella; species Shewanella sp. ECSMB14102. The sequence goes on along the minus strand of NZ_JWGX01000028.1, from coordinate 59,823 downwards.
GAGAATATGCAGCTTATCCGGGCCACCGGTAAGGATCGGGAAATCGCGGGTTTTCGGCAGCAGCGGCATATTGTCCGGCATAAAGGTCAACGCCCCGACCATATCCGGGCTACCCTGCCAGGCAATCAGTGCCGTTTGCGGATCAGCGGCATGAATTTGCGCCGCAAAGCTGCGCTTATCTACGCTCAAGGCCAGTTGCTGGTAACGCTGCGCCTCCGATGCCAGATGCTTCTCAACCTGAGACTGTTGTTCGGTTACCAGCTGTTGATAGAGGGCAAACAGTAACGCGCCGATGATCAGAGTCACCAGCACAGAGAAGAAGATGGTGATACGCCATACGCTGCTCTGATACGGCTTAATGGCTTTGGCGGAGACGATAACCAGCCCCTCTTATGGTTTCAATCAGCTCGCCATGCCCCAACTCTTCGAACTTACGTCTCAGCTTGGCGATATGCACATCAATAACATTGGTTCTGGGGTCAAAGTGGTAGTCCCATACGGCTTCAAACAGCAGGGTGCGGCTGATCACCTGATTGGCATGTTCCATCAGGTACTTGAGCAGCTGGAACTCCTTGGGCTGCAGCATTAGTTCAGTGCCGTCCAGGGTCACTTTACGGGTCAGTAACTCCATCTCCAATAAACCCACCTTGAGCTCTGTTTTAGCCGGCAGTGACTGGCCACGCAACATCAGTTTCTCAGCCCGTACCAGCAGCTCGGAGAAGGCGAACGGCTTGGTCATATAGTCGTCACCACCGGCTCGCAGTCCCTTGACCCTCTCGTCAACGTGACTGAGTGCCGAGAGGATCAACACCGGGGTTTGATTACCGGTGGCCCGAAGTGCCGCCAAAACCTTGAGACCATCGAGCCCGGGTAACATACGATCCAGGATCACCAAGTCGTATTGACTACTGGTCGCCAGCAGCAACCCCTGATGGCCATCGGCCGCAGTTTCAATGTTGTGTCCCTGCTCCAGAAAGCCCTTGACGATATAATCCTGAGTGGTTACGTCATCTTCGACCAGTAATATCTTCATTGTCAGTCCCATTTCAGTAGAGGCAATGGCCGCTGTTTTTCAATATCAAACGCCAGCTTATGCTTGCCTCGTTCATCCATTACTTTCAGCTCCAGGTAAGCAATCCCCAGATCTTTGTCCAACTGAGCCTCCAGCAGATGAGCCTTACTGTTTTGCATCGCCATTGCCACCAGTTGGGAAAAACTGAGCTTTTTCTGCACCAAGAGTTTGACCGCGGCCAACTCGGCCATATCGTCAGCCTCCAGACGATCGACTTTGCGTTTGAGGATCTCGCCGCTACCGGCGAGTATATCCAGCTCAGTGGTAGTGTGATCATCCGGGTTTATTAAGTCAATTTCATAGACCAGGACCCCATTATCCACATCGGTTTCAAACTCGACGATCACCCCGGGAAACTGGGACTCAATACGCTGCATCAGCTCTATAGGTTGAATACGGTCATTATCATTCAACAATTCCAGCAGCGAGGGAGCCGCGACTGCCACCGAAGAAAACAGCACCAGCCCCGCCAATAAACGTCTCATTTTGCCTCCATCCGAGCGCTGGCACCGAAGGCCAGCTACTCATACAAGCCAAGATTCATTTCGCAGTGTCACCAATCAAAGTGATACTTTCAATTTCAACTTCATTGCCGTTCCACTCCTTGTCAACCTCGCCGGTCAGTTTCACCAGAGTGCTTTCTTTCACATCGGCATTGATATTGCGCCACAGCTTATGATCGATTTCGACTTTAACCTCGCCGGAATCATCACGGAACAGATAAGTTTCGTCGCCCAGACTCTTCACCAGGTAACCTGTCAGCTCAACCAGGGTATCGTCCTTGGCCTGCTCGACCTGAGACGCTGTAATGACCCGATTTTCGACTCCCGGCCCGGTATAGGCCGCAAGAGCAGCACCACTGCAGAGTGAGGATAATACCAGTAAATATGCCAACTTTTGCATCTTGTTTCTCTCCTGAGGTTGTTTCAATGGCTGCAGTATAGATTTCAGCGCTTGAACTCAGGATTGAAGCTAAATTAAGTTTTGATCATCTAACCGACAACAGGCATAAAGACCGTCTTTATCAGTGTTCGAGAATATGAATTTGTTCGGATTTGAGGGCTACTTCAGTCTGCATACCGGCAACCAACTCCAGCTTACGTGCCAGATGTAACGGCACTTCGGCGCTGAGAGTCTGATCCACGCCTTCGATTACTGCCAGCAAGCGCACAGACTCGCCCATCACCAGTAGGGATTCGAGCCTGACATTGAGTTTGTTGAAGCTGCGGCACAGGCGGCCACGGCTGATGGAGTTGAATCTGACGCCTTGATTAGGCACGACCCAACGTACCTTATCTCCCGGATTCAGGCGCGCATCATAGTCACAGGCAATCAGTTGCTCGCCAAACTTGAGCCAGGTGAGTTGCCGCTCCTGCTCCAGGGCCACCACTTCGGAGTCAAACAGGTTTCTAAGACCCATCTGCCGGGCAACCGCCTCGTTACGAGGTTTAGCCAACACTTCATGGGGCACACCCTGTTGCAGCAACTGCCCTTGGCTGATAAGCACCATGCGGTCGGCCAGCAACAAGGCTTCGTTGAGATCATGGGTCACCATGATCACCGGAATATGCAGCTGCGATTTAAGTCGTGCCAGCTCCAGATACAGGCGCTCACGGGTTTCGCGATCGACGGCAGAAAAAGGCTCATCCAGCAGCAATACCGAAGGCTCACGCGCCAGCGCTCTGGCCAGTGCCACTCTCTGTCTCTGACCACCGGACAACTGCTCAGGCAAACGATCCGGCAAACCTTGCAGATTAACCCGCTCCAGCCAATCCAGCGCCCTGGCCCGGCGTTCGGCCTTGGGCAGATGGTCAAGCCCGGCGATAACATTGTCGACCGCACTCAGATTGGGAAACAGGCCAAAGTGTTGCGGCACAAACCCCAGATGGCGCTGCTGTGGGCTCAGGTTCACCGTCTCGGAAAACCAGGGTTTATCACCATAGCGGATGCTGCCGGATTGCGGCTTATTGAGACCGGCAATCATCCTCAGCAGCGTGGTCTTGCCGCCACCGGAGGGCCCCACCACGGCCAGGACTTCACCGGCTCGGCAAACAAAGTCTGCCTGCAGTGGGATCCCCTTGGTTTGATGGACGCTGACATGCAGATCTGTCGGGGTCATTTCAATCTCCCGAGCCGCCGCGACAACCCTGTGGTCAATGCCAATGTGGTGATGGCAAACAGCAAGAGTACCAGCGACATGGTACCGGCCGAGGCGAAGTCAAATGCCTGGACACTGTCATAGATGGCGATGGAAATCGTCTTGGTCTCTCCCGCGATGGAGCCCCCCATCATCAGGACGACACCAAACTCGCCGAGTACATGGGAGAAACACAGCACCAGGGCCGTCAGGATCCCCGGCCATACCAAGGGCAACTCCACCTTGAATAGCTGCTTGGTGCGACTCATGCCACAACAGGCGCAGGCATCACGCACATCCTGTGGAATAGCTTCAAAGGCCCTTTGAATAGGCTGCACCGCAAAGGGAATATTGACCAGTACCGAGGCGACCACCAGGCCGGAGAAATGAAATACCAGCTGCACCCCCAGGGTTTGCTGTAGCCATAGGCCCAGCCAGCTTTCACTGCCAAGCCCTACCAAGAGGTAATAACCGATCACCGTAGGTGGCAACACCAGGGGCACCATGATCAGCGCTTCTATCCAGGACTTACCGCGAAACTCACGGTAGGCCAGCAAGCGGCTCAACAAGATGGCAAGCGGCAAGAGCACCAAGACACTGATAGCAGCCAGTTTGACCGAGAGCCATAGCGACTGCCAATCCATTCAGCTTCCCTCGGGCAGGGCAAAGCCATAGGCGCTGAACACTTGTCGCGCTTCCGGCCCCTGCAGATAGTCGTAAAAGGCTTTGGCATCGTCGCCGGCTTTCTCAAGCAGCACCATCCGCTGGGTCAGCGGGGCATGGGAATCTACCGGCAACGCCAGATAGCGACCTCTCGCCTGAAACTGCGGTGCTACCGCCAGCGACAAGGCAACTATGCCGCCTTGAGTCGAGCCACTCAAGGCAAACTGCGCCGCCTGGGAAACGTTTTCGCCATAGATGAGGTTGGCCTGCAACTCCTGCCACAAACCCTTTTGCTTGAGCAACGCACGGGCGCGCTCGCCATAGGGAGCATGATCCGGGTTGGCGATGGCAAAGCGCTTGATCTGCCCGGCGGCCAGTGCTTGTTGCAGCCCCAGTAATTCTTGATCCAGTTTCAGTGGCGAATTCTTGGGAGCCACCAGTGCCAAGCGCCCGTAAGCGTAGACCACCCCCTTGTCACGGGTGATGCCGGCGTCAGCCAGCGCCTCGACATAACGCTCGTCGGCCGAGAGAAACAGCTCGAACGGCGCACCATGCTTTATCTGCGCTACAAAGTTACCGGAAGAACCGTAGGAGATCTTGAGTTGGCGTCCTGTCTGTTGCTGATAGCGCTCGGCGATATCATCCAGGGCAAACTTGATATTGGCCGCCGCAGCCACATGAACGCTTTGCGCCGCCGCAGCCGGCAGACACAGACCGAGCAGCGCCAGTGCGGTCAGCACGGCCTTGGTCGTCGAATTCAGCAATCGCTCCAATAGCACCATCAAACGCTCCGGTTACTTTTCCCAGGCCTTGGCGGCCTGCTCATCGGCATCGCGGGCCTCAACCCAGTGTTGGCCACTGTCACCGGCCTCCAGCTTCCAGAATGGTGCCTTGGTCTTGAGGAAATCGATGAGAAACTCACAAGCCGCAAACGCCGCCTTGCGGTGGGCACTGCTGACACCGATAAACACTATCTGTTCGCCCAGATGCATAGTGCCAACCCGGTGAATGATGGTCAGCTGATTCAGCGGCCAGCGCTCACGGGCTTGAGTGGCGATTTGCCCCAAAACGGCTTCTGTCATCCCGGGATAGTGTTCCAGCGTCAGGTCGGTAACCGCACTGCCATCGTTGAAGTCGCGTACCTTGCCGACAAAGGTCACCACGGCGCCATCGCTGTTATCGGCGGCGATGCGGGCATATTCGGCCGGGACATCAAAGTCGGCGGTTTGTACCAAAATACGATCGCTTTGCATCTCAACCTCCGGTTACCGGTGGGAAGAAGGCCACCTCATCACCCGCTTTGATCTCTGTATGCCAAGGGCTGAGAGTTTGGTTGACGGCTACCAACAGCTTGTCGGACGCCATCACTCTGGCCCACTTGTCGTCTGTGCCCGCCAGTTGGGCACGCAGCGCCTCGGCCGTCAAACCCGGCTGGCTCTCGACTTCAATGGCAGCCGTTCCCAATAATTCGCGTACTTGAGCAAAAAACAGCACTTTAATCATATCGTTACACCTTAAAATGACCGGATTTACCGCCGCGTTTCTCCAGCAGTCTTACCTGGGTAATCACCATATCTTTCTGCACCGCTTTACACATATCGTAGATAGTCAGCGCCGCAACCGAGGCCGCCGTCAGGGCTTCCATTTCAACCCCGGTTTTGCCAGCCAGCTTACACAGGCTGGTGATCCTGACCCGGTTTTGCTCCGGCTCGGCCTGCAGATCCACCTCGACCTTGGTCAACATCAAGGGATGGCACAGAGGGATCAGCTCTGAGGTTTTCTTCGCGGCCATAATGCCGGCGATTCTGGCAGTGGCAAACACATCGCCCTTATGGTGGCTGCCACTCATGATCATCTGCAGCGTCTCGGCTGACATCTCAATATAAGCCTCGGCACGGGCTTCGCGTTCAGTGATCGACTTTTCGGTCACATCCACCATATGGGCGTTGCCGTCGGCATTGATATGGGTAAAGGCATTAGTCATCTATAGCAACCTTTTTCAAATGGGATACGAAGTTACAGGGCCGGTGCCGGGCATCCAGCTGCTCTTTGAGGATCTTGTTCCAGGCCGTACGACATGCGCCGGTGGAACCGGGCAAACAAAACAACGCCGTTTGATTGGCGATACCGGCCAATGCCCGCGACTGCACAGTAGAAGTGCCCAGCTCAGTGTAAGTGATGTGGCGAAAGAGTTCACCAAAGCCTTCTATTTCAGCATCAAACAACGGCCGCAGCGCCTCCGGGGTGTTGTCTCTGCCGCTAAAGCCGGTGCCGCCGGTGGTGATGATCACCTGGACATTGGCCGCGGCTATCCATTGGCTGACGATAGCGCGCATCTGGTATTTATCATCCGGGCATAGCTTACGCTCGACCAAGTTATGCCCAGCCTCCTGCAGTGCCTGTACCAGAAAACGCCCGGAGGTATCTGTTTGCAGCTCCCGGCTGTCTGAAAGGGTAAGAATGGCGATATTCAAGGGCTCAAAATGGGTATGAATGCAATGTCCCATGTCAGTTCCTGCTGCTGAATGCTACCGAGATGGCGATGATAAGTATCTGGCGCCCAAACGAGCGCCACCCTCAACCGCCGATAGAGGCCAGATGTTGGGTTACACCGGTAATGCCTTGGTGCAGATAGTGAGTCTCTTTCTTCTGTTGCAACTGCTGATGCAAACGGGCAATCAACTCATCCTGCTGTTCAGGACTCTGAAGCAGATCCCGAAGATCGACACCATGTTCGGTGAACAGACACAGGTGCAGCTTACCCTTGGCAGAAACCCGCAACCTGTTACAGCTGGCGCAGAAGTTTTTGGCATAAGGCATGATCAGCCCAATACGGCCACGATAATCAGGGTGGCTGAAGTTTTGCGCCGGGCCATCTTCGGCCGCGGGCTGATCATACTGCCAACCTTCGGCCTCGAGTCTGGCCTTGATATCGGCTCCAGCCAGGTGATGCGCCTTGAAGTAGTCGTGACCCAAACCGGTTTCCATCAGCTCGATGAAACGCAGATCTATGGGGGTATGTTTGATCCAATGCAGGAAACGTGGCAGGTCCTTGTCGTTGAGATCCTTGAGCAGCACAGCGTTGATCTTGACCCGCTCAAAGCCGGCTTCCAGCGCCGTATCTATACCGCGCATGACCTCATCGAACTTGTTCTCGCCGGTGATCTGATAAAACATCCTGGGGTCCAGGCTGTCCACAGACACGTTGATCCGCCTCAGTCCGGCGTCGTACCACTCTTTGGCGTGCTTCTCGAGCCTATAACCATTGGTGGTAGTGGCGATAGTGTGAATTTCGCTGTTGTCGGCAACTGCGCGAATGATATCGGTAAAGTCTTTGCGCAGCGTAGGCTCGCCACCTGTGATCCGTACCTTGCGGGTACCTACTTTGGCAAAGGCAGCAACCAGATTCTCAATCTCGCTGAGCGTCAGAAAAGAGGGCTTGCCCTCCGGGCGATAACCATCCGGCAGGCAGTAACTGCATTTGAAGTTACAGACGTCAGTAACTGACATCCGCAAATAGTGAAATCTTCGACCAAAATTGTCTTGTAATTGGGACATGATCACCTTTCCAAGTCAGGGAGGTGAGAGCATTTCTTTACTCACCCCGGTGGCAAAATTGCCACGGCTAAAGGACCATATCTTCACTGACGTAGGACCAAAAGCTCGGAGAACCGTCTGCGCCAATTATAGGACGAAAAGGGGGGTGAACCATACCCCTAAAAATGGATTTCCCGATCTGGTTCAAATCTGCGTGGACTTTTTGTGACAAGCTTCACTCATAAATTTCATCAAAACTAACGGCTGCTTTCCGATCAAATACTGTGCCCTGAATAGATTTTCAGGTAAGGTTGGAGCTGGATAAAAATAAAACACCCGTTTACATCGGGGGACTTTGAAGGATAGAGGTGACATGATGGAACGCGAATCAATGGAATTCGATGTTGTTATCGTTGGTGCAGGCCCCGCCGGACTGGCTACGGCTTGCCGTTTGATGCAGATCTCCAAAGACAGCGGCAAAGAGATCAGTGTCTGTGTGGTCGAAAAAGGCTCTGAAGTAGGCGCGCATATTCTCTCCGGTGCCGTCTTTGAACCCAGCGTATTGGAAGAACTCTTCGGTGACTGGAAAGAACTGGGAGCCCCCCTGCATACCCAGGTTACAGAAGATGAAATCTATCTGCTCAAGTCGGCCGAAGATGGCAAACATCTGCCCAACAGCCTGGTACCCAAGACCATGCACAACCATGGCAACTATATTATCAGCGTCGGTAATCTCTGCCGCTGGATGGCCGAGCAAGCCGAAGGCCTGGGAGTGGAGATATTCCCCGGTTTTGCTGCCAGCGAATTGCTGCTCAATGAAGACGGCAGCGTCAAGGGAATATTGATCGGCGACATGGGCATAGGCGCCGATGGCCAGCCCAAAGACAGCTATATGCCGGGTATGGAGCTACACGCCAAATATACTGTGTTTGCCGAAGGCTGCCGTGGCCATCTGGGCAAGCAGCTGATAGAAAAATTCCACCTGGATAACGGCAAGACACCACAACATTACGGCATAGGCTTCAAAGAGATTTGGAAGATCCCGGCCGAACAACACCAACAAGGTAAAGTGGTTCACAGTGGCGGCTGGCCGCTACAGGAAGGCGCCAGCGGCGGCGGTTTCCTCTACCATATGGAAGACAACCAGGTTGCCGTGGGGCTGATCATCGACCTCAACTACAAGAACCCGCATCTGAGCCCCTTTGATGAATTTCAGCGCTACAAGACCCACCCTGTCATCGCCAAGACCTTAAGCGGCGGCGAGCGTTTGAGCTATGGTGCCCGCGCCATCACCAAAGGGGGACTAAACTCTCTGCCCAAGATGAGCTTCCCCGGTGGTCTGGTAATAGGTTGTGATGCCGGGACACTCAACTTCGCCAAGATCAAGGGCACTCACACCGCCATCAAGAGCGGTATGCTGGCGGCCGAGACCCTGGCAGAAGGCCTTATCGCCGGAGTTGAAGGCGGAAAAGATCTCGACTGCTTCCAGGAGCGGCTGGAACAGAGCTGGCTCTTTGATGAGCTTTACCGTTCCCGTAACTTCGGCCCGGCCATGCACAAGTTCGGCACCTTCCTGGGGGGCGCCTTTAACTACATCGATCAAAACTGGTTTGGCGGCAAGTTCCCTGTGACCCTGAGAGACGAGCATCCCGACTATGCCCAGATGGCTGAAGCCAGTGCCTACAGCAAGATTAACTACCCCAAGCCGGACGGCAAGCTTAGCTTCGACAAGCTCTCTTCAGTTTATCTGTCCAATACCTTCCACGAGGAAGACCAACCCTGCCATTTGCGCTTGAAAGATGCCAATGTCCCTATTGCAGTCAACCTGGTGAAATACGATGAACCGGCGCAGCGCTATTGCCCTGCGGGTGTCTATGAGGTGGTTGAAGACGAGGGGCAACCCAAGTTTGTGATCAACAGCCAGAACTGCATTCACTGCAAGACCTGTGACATCAAGGACCCCAGCCAGAACATCACCTGGGTGACCCCCGAAGGGGGTGGTGGCCCTAACTATCCCAATATGTAATTAGTGACTGTAAGCCATAAGAACGCGTCTTTTAAGACGCGTTTTTTATTTACGCAAAAGCAATATTAGCACCTATTGATACATTAAGGCTTTTTGGTCATAATCCCGGTTCTACAATAAGATCCAGCCCCATAAAACAGCTGGCCTGCCTATACTCTACAAAGACTTACGGGGAAATCCCTGCCAATGCGTTAATTACTATGCTCAAGTGTAATTAACGTTAAATCAGTTAATGCTGTTGTCCACACTATAAGGATATGGATAGGCGGTCGCTATGAAACTCAAACTCACCATCAAACAAAAGATTCTACTGACAGTGACTCTGGCGGTACTGATGTCGACGATTTTAGTCGGTGTTCTCAGTCAACGCAGTGCCCGTAAGGTCGTTGAACAACGTATGCTCGACTCCGAACTGCCCAGCTTAATGCTACAGATCCGCAATAAATTAGATCTGGAAATCAGCACGCTGATGAATGGCGCCGAGCAACTGGCCCACAGTCAAATGCTCAGGCACTGGTTGGAACAGGGACGCCCCGAAGCCGAACTCCCTTTGGTCATCTCACAACTCAAGGACATGACTCGCCAGTATCACTTGGCGCAAGCTTCCTATGCCGATCGGGAAACAGCGGCCTATTACACCCAGGACGGCTTTTTGCGGATCCTCAATCAACAGCAGGACAGCTGGTTTTTCAACTACAGAGACAGCCGCCAGGAACGCATGTTGAATGTGTTCACCGAAGCCAACGGCGAGGTCAAACTCTTCATTAACTATCAACAGCCCAACGGTCGCGGCCTGGTGGGGCTGGCCAAGTCACTCGACGATATGGTGCGCCTGCTCAACTCCTTCAAGATAGAGCAAAGCGGCTATGTGTTCCTCACCGACAATCAGGGCAAGATCCAACTGCATCCGGACAAGAGCCTGACAGGCAAGCGCAGCCTGCAGGATCTCTACCCAGGCAATCTTAGCAAGCTGCTTGATAAAAGCGACTTCCAGCTGCTCGAAACCAAAGTTAATGGTACCGACATGCTGGTTGCCAGTAGCTATATTCCATCAATGGATTGGTATCTGGTAGCCCAGGTTCCTCAGGGGGAAATCTTTGCCCTGTTGCAAGAGGCAGCCTATCAAATTTTATTATGGACAGTGTTGATTGCCGCTGGCTTCATCTTCCTGGCGGTGATAGTGGCTGGCTCGGTTAGCCGTCCCATCAGCAAGGTGGCAGAAATGTTCCGCGACATAGGCGAAGGCGAAGGCGACTTGCGCCAACGTCTGCCGGTAGAGGGTGAGGATGAAATAGCCCAACTGGCCAAGGGCTTCAACAGCTTTATCTCCAAAATACAGGACTCTGTGGTCGAAGTGGCCGCCACCAGCGAACAGTTGGGGCTATCCGCCAAGGACGTCTCGGCGCAAGCCAAACAGACCATGAGCGACAGCCAGGATCAGAAAGACCGCACCATGATGGTGGTAACCGCCATCAACGAAATGGGGGCAACCGTTAACGAAATTGCCGCCAATGCGGCCCAGGCGGCGGTAACAGCCAAAGATGCCGACGGCGAATCGGCCACCGGCCAACAGGTGGTGACCCGTGCCCGCAATACCATTAACCAGTTGTCGCAGGATGTGGCTCAGGTCGGCGAGGTGATCGAATCACTGGCAACCCATACCAAGTCGATAGGCAGTATTCTGGATGTGATCCGTGCCATCTCAGAGCAAACCAACCTGCTGGCACTGAATGCCGCCATTGAGGCGGCTCGGGCCGGCGAAGCCGGCCGTGGTTTTGCAGTTGTGGCCGATGAAGTCCGAAACCTGGCTTCCCGCACTGCCGCCTCAACCGATGAGGTGCAGGTAATGATAGATAAGCTGCAGGCCGAAGCCGCCAGAGCCGTCAGTGCCATGGAGCTGAGTCGCAATCGATCCCATGAAGGCGTTCAGGCCGTGGATGAAGCCAGCCAGGCGCTCAGCGGTATCTCGGGGCAAATTGCCCAGATAAGCGATATGAATATCCAAGTGGCGGCAGCCACAGAGGAGCAATCCACTGTAGTGGAAGATATTAATCGTAACGTCAGTGAGATCAATGAGATAACCCAGCGCACAGCCCAGACCGCCGAAGCTGCCGCCGCGGCCAGTGACGCGCTCAATAATCTGGCCTACAGGTTGGATACCTTAGTCGCCCGCTTCAAGGTTTAGCCTCAGGTTCCCCAACGGCAGCCTTGCAACTGCCGTTGGGAATACTGAACCTCATTCCCGCAAAACCTTGAGTACACATGCAACTCCTGAATCTTGCTGCTGATTGGTATAACATAGTCGTAACTATCTTTCGGCTAATAAAAGAGTATTCATGGAACCACAGATAGAATGGGCGCTGTCACATATCGCCTGGCTGATGTTTATTCTGGCAGGACTCTTCTTTGTCTTGCAGCTTTGGCGTTGGCAGCAGCTATTGAAACATATACGGGTTCAGTATCCTGAACTGGTTCAAACAGATGAAAATTATTCACCCAATATAGCGATAAGAGTCAAACAGTCGCTGGATTCTGGCACTCTGGCCAACAGCCAGGATCCTGTGATTATTCGCTATCAGAAACAACAGAGCAGCCTTAGGCTTATTATGGCCATTTTACTCACTATTGGCTTTGTAATGGCTATATTCGAGTGAGCTAAACCCGTTAGTAACTGCGTCATTCAAAACAGACCATAGATGAATATAAGTTATCTATGGTCTGTTTTATCAACCCAAAGTTCTGCTAGTGTTCCAAGGTTATTGTTTGGGCCAGGGAAAGCTCACCTCAGGCTGCTCGCCATAACAGGTGGGGCGTCTTGGGCAAACCGCACCTCTGGAGCAGATCAATCTAGCATCACCGGCAATCCCACGCTCGACCCAATTGATATTGAGGATCCGCGCAACCGTCAGCAGTTGCTGTTTTATCTTTCTGGGAATGGCGCCTTCTCCGCCCTGCTCGACACAAGCCTGTTTAAGATCTTGCGCCAGTGACAAGGCATCTTCCCCTTGGGCCTCTATGGCAGGATTGAGATCTATCCCGGCACAAAGCACATGGTGATTGCCGGCCAAGTCTTTGACCTTGACCGATTCACAACAATAGATCCTAGGTTGTTGCTCCACATCCAGAATGGATATCTGCGCCGAACTGCCTTCCTTGGGCTCGGTGATCATCCGAAATACCGCCCAGTGCTGACAAGGATCGGCCACCGCCCGCATATTACCCCAGGGTAGCGGGATACCATTGCCGCGATACACTGCTTTTAGCTTGCCCGGAGCATAGGCGTCGAAGTAGTGCCAGTGAGGATAAGGTGAAACCACTGTCATACGCCGCATCGCTACCGAAGGAGAAACCCCCGCCAGCCGGTGAGCATCTATCTCGTAGCCGTATCTGTCCAGCAGTTGTCTGAATGCCACCTTTGGGCAGAGCAAGGCCCCGGCAAAGAAACTGGCCTCAAAGCCACGCCAGGCCTGGAGTATATCCTGGGCATTGAGAGACGAACTCTGGATCTGGGGATCGGTTTCACTGAAACCACTGCGGCCCACGGTCAACACATTGCTCAGCCCATCGCGGTTATGCAGCACACAGTGACCTATATGCACCGCCAAATCGTACTTGAGCCTGGTTGGTTGAGACTTGAGGATCTCGTTGAGAAATAGCGTTCCCGGCGGCTCCATGTAAGAGGTCACCAACTCTCCGGTACATATCCCCTGGGCATCCGTCAGCTGTTTTGCCGGCCGGGCGAACCATTGGATCTTCAGTCCCTGCGCCGCGGCGAGATCCAGCATCTCTTCTACCGACAAGGGCAGACGCTTCTTACCCACCTCTTCGGCGGCCCGTTCCAGATCGGGGAAATGGTTTTGATGGTGTTCCTGATGGGCGCGGATCAATAAGTGGGCAAACTGGCGGCCGCTGATCCCCGTCTGTGACAGCATCTCGGGAATGGCTATCTGCAGAATATCATTGGAAAACAGGAAGCCGGGCTCCAGCGGCATACCACTGACACCACCGCGTCGCCCCTTGTCCGGGGTGATAGCTTGCTCCTCCGGCGCATCGTCCAGAAACCAACTCACCTCTTTTTGAAAAACTGCAGCTATGACCGCCAGCATACCTGCACTGGGAACACGCTTGCCCCTTTCGATCATCGACAGGTATGACACAGACGGCGCCGACTCAGGATCGACCCTGACACAGCGTGCCGACAAATCTTCCATAGTTAAGTGATTGCGTTTTCTGAGGTTTCTTATTTTAGTTCCCAGAAAATGTGACTTACGGATCAGGCTTTGGTCTTGGCGCATTTTGTAAAATTCACACTGTAAAATTTTTATTGTGAAATTGTAATCAAAAAACCGCTAGCCTACAAATTAAGCAATTCACAGGAATTGTCCGGCCATGAGGCAAAGGTGCCATCTGGTCAAGGAAAGCAAAACACGAGGGCGAGACGATGAACATCTCCACTATGCAGCAAAAAATCAATCAAGAGCACAACCCTTTCATCGCCGAAGCCGTCTTTGCCGTGGAAGCACTCGGTGAACGCCATATCGCCGACAAGATGGCCAATGCCAAGCAACTGCTTGACCGGCTATTCCCACTGGCAAACGGCTCACATGCCGAGGTGGTTTGCTATGTGGTCTACTATCAGCATCTCTTGGCCTGCTTTGCCGATGGCAGCCAGTGTGGCCTCAAACAGCCACAACAGTTTGTTGCCCTAAGCGGCCACCGCAGCGAACCAGAAGCCATATTGCTCAAGGATGATCGCGACTGTCACCTGGAGCTAAGTTTCGACCGCCAAGGCTGTGTCGGCAGCCGCGACTGCGCCGCCATTGAAGACATTCAGCTGGAACGCTGTCTCATCGATGGCCGCTGTCAGGACAACAGGCTCAAACGTGAGTGGATTAGCCTGTTGCACAATGATGGCGGTCAGCCACGCAGCAATAAGTGCTGCAAGCGCTTTACCACTAAAGATGGTCATGAGTATCAGTTGTCATCACAAGTCTAAGCGCCGAAGAATGTCATAGGCACTTGGCCTTATTAAACACAGCAAAAGACACAGTAAACTTGTGCCAGAAGTGACATAGACTCAGGATCGGGGAACTGGCTTCCCTGGTCCTGTTGTTTTAGTCAGAGATTCAGTAAAACTTACGCTGGATATTAAGTTAATTTTAGTTTTCCTAGCATTTTGCCTAATTTATACTAACGCTCCCGGAATTTTACTATCTCTTATCCATGAGCCAACTGCAGAAAAAGTGGCTGTTTTGCCTGCTTGCCCTCGCCTGCCTACACCCCGCCATCTCCTCACCTCTGGCACTCTTGGTGGGATTTGTGCTGGCTAATCTCGGCTGGTTGCCATCGGACTGGGATCTGGGGAAACTGACCAAAAAACTGCTGGCCATCTCCATTGTCGGCCTGGGTTTTGGCATTCCGCTGCAACAGGCGATCGACGCCTCTGTAGGCAATTTGCCGTTAATCCTGGGATCAATATTGCTGACCCTGCTGGCGGGCACGACGTTGACTCGGGTTTTGGGGTTGGATAGGCGAGTCGGTCACTTGATTGCCAGTGGCACCGCCATCTGTGGTGGCAGCGCCATCGCAGCTGTGGCACCGGCTATCAATGCCCGCAACGAACAAACCGCCATTGCACTGGCCTGCGTCTTTGTACTCAACTCGGTTGCGCTGTTCGTTTTTCCCGTGATAGGTCATCTGCTGCAATTAAGTCAACATGACTTCGGGGTTTGGAGCGCCATCGCCATTCATGACACCTCTTCCGTGGTGGGCGCCGCGTCCGCCTATGGTGAAGAAGCACTTAAGACAGCAACCACCATCAAACTGGCACGTGCCTTGTGGATAGTGCCTCTGGCGGCTATCAGCGCCTTGTTATTTGGTGGCAAGGGTAAACTCAATATTCCCGGATTTATTCTGTTTTACTGCCTGGCTATCGCCATCACCAGTTTGTTGCCGCAAGGCCAATTTATCTATCAGGAGCTATTTGCGCTGGCAAAGCGTGCCCTGGTGGTGTGTTTGTTCCTGATTGGCTGCGGTATCACCTTCAGGAAACTACAGCAAAGTGGTAGTAAGCCCTTACTTCTCGGCGTGATCCTCTGGCTGTTTATCGGCAGTTCGTCTCTTGGTTATATTCTCTGGCAGGGTTGAAAACAGGTAACAAAAGCCTGCGAAGGCGCTGAGTTCAATCAGGGCCCGCAACAAGCCTTGGGTCTGGGTCGATGCCAGTACCACCAGTAAGAGAAACAGCAAGATATAGCCAGGCTTCACCGCCACCTCCACAGTTAAATAATGCCGCTATTATTGGTGTCTGTGGAGCCTGGGTGCCAATATCGATTCTCGATAATAAAGAACCCAAAGCACTAAGAAAAAATTTTTTATACCTTTTTATGGCAGAAGACCTGCTCTCTGTGACAGCGGTAGTCTGGTAGCAATAAGAAAAGTTGCCGGGGAAATGCCTAATCCTACTCGCTCAGCAGCCACTGGATTGGCTTCAATAAACGCGGATAAAACCGCTTTCAAAACGACAGATGCCAATTGTGTCTTAGGCCGCCTGTGAAGCATCGGTGCTAGCAACGGGCTGAATAAAATCTTCCATAAACCAGGCACAGAAGGTATGGCGGCCATCGACATCCGCCTTGGCGTAAATTGCCGAGGCCTGCTGTCGCACCGTCTTCTCCTTGGTACTGCGAACACTGGCAATCTCCTTGAAACTCAAGCCTTTCAACAGTAATAAAGCCACTTCCTGCTCACTGCGGGTCAGCGACCAGAGTTCAAATTGTTGCTGTACCGCCTGAGTGTATTCCTGGCGGGCGGCTTGCATTCGGCTGGAGATGTTGCAGATCCTGGCGTCGGCATTGGCCAACTTTGACTTGAGTAGCTGCATCTCGCGGCTACGGCGGATCAGATCAAAACTGATATACAAGGCACCACAGGCAGAAAGAGCCACCAGAATGCTCTCCTGCACTATATGATAAGTCGGCACTCCGAGCTGCATATCTGACAACACATCCAGCAAATTCAGCGTCATGATCACACTGAGCAGCCCTATCATCACCAGATCCTTCATTGGCACAACTCCCGACTAATAACCTTCAAAAACATACAGTTAAATTATGGTACATATGTCCCATAAGCCCAAATATGATACATGTTGCCGAAGACGACAAGCCAAATCAGTGCCAGGCTGGCGGCAGATATTTCCCCAAGAGAAACTCCCATGAAAATCCGCCCCCTCTACCTGGGCTGTAGCCTGCTGTTAATGGTGTTTCAGCTGAGAGCGGCCCCGGAAACAGACAGAGACGCCCTTTTGTCCCTAAGTCAAAACAGGCTGCACACCTCTTCGGCACAATTGGCTCCAATATATCACAGCTCGGACTGGCTGGCAGGGCTGCCAAGCATCAGTTTGAGCCATCTTGGCAGCCTGGAAAGCCACAACAACTATGAGCAGGAGCTCTCGCTCAACCTGCCTTTTCAGTCGCCGGCCATGCAGCGCCAGAACGCCAAACTCAAGCCCATTAACGAACGCATGCTGGAATTGCAGAGCCAATTGCAGCGCCTCTATCTCTCTGGACTATTGCGTCAGTATTGGTGGCAACAGGCACAAGCCGAGCAGGAACTGGCGCAACTGCGCCACAAGCAACAAGTACTGCAGCAACTGTTGCAGCGGCAACAAGCCCTGAGCCGAAGTGGTGAAATGCCGGCAACTGCGGTACTGCTATTAAAACGTGAACTGCTGGAGTTGTCGCTCGCAAAGCTCCCACTGGAGCAGCAGCGACAAGAGGCCAATGAGGCACTCAAGCGCCTGACCGGGCTGCAACAGCTGCCATCGCTGGATGAAAGTGACACCCCACTGCCGAATGATGCCGGTGCCGGGCATCCCATGTGGCAATTGCTGGCGCTGCAGCAGCAACGTCAACAGCTCACCACAAACACCCAACTCGAAGGAGATGACACTCCTTGGTTGGTTTCAGTCACGGCCAAAAACACTGCAACTCTGGGACAAGATGAACAGTCTCTGGGTCTGGCACTGGAGATCCCCTTGCCTGTTGGCAACGGCCTGAACCAGCAACAGCTTGGCGAGTTGCAGCAACAAAGACTGCAACTGGAGCAACAGCAACAACAGCAGCTACTGCAGAGCCAACTGCAGTTGCAACAACTCAAACAGCGCCAAGCCCAACTACAACAACAGCAGCAAGGGCTGGAACAAGCCATGCAGCTGAGCAAACAGCTCAGCCAAACCCTGCTGACCACGGCCGAACAAGGCCCAGCCCAGTATGAATCCTGGCTGCGGCGCCACCTTGAGGCCCTGGATACCCAAGCCAGGCTGTCGCTCAACCATCTGGCACAAGCCCAGCTGCATTCCCAACAACTGCAAGCGCTCGGAGTTACCCTATGACCCCTAAAACCCTGGTTGGCACACTGGTGTCGACCCTGTTCTTCTCCCCGCTGTGGGCGCAGGAAATTTCGGTTGCTGACCTCGGCAAGCTGACACTCAGCTTCACCTCAGTGAACCAAGTACAACAGATAGAGGCCGCCCCTGTACCGGCAATATTGGCGGCTCAGCCCGGCAGCAGCTTCTATCTCACGGCACCGGAAACCATCCAACAGCGACGCTGGTTGGTGGCCGAAGGAGAATGGGTCGATGAAGGTCAAGCACTGGTGCAACTTAAGGGCGCCGAAATTGCCCACTTTCAACTGCAATTTGCCGCCGCCGAAGCGGCATTCAAGCTCGCCAAGCAACGCTATGATCGCAACCAAAAGCTGCGGGCCAACGGCGCCATAGGTGCCGAAACTTGGTCGCAGATAAGCCGCCAGTATTTCGACGCTTTGCTGCAATATGAACACCTGCAGCATTTCAGTGAATTGCTTAAGCCGGGGGACAATCCCGAAACTCTGATATTGCACGCGCCCATGGCCGGACTGCTGCAATATGGCGATAGCAGTGAACCGCTGATGAGCGGCGCCCCACTGCTGGGGATACTACCCGCCGACGAACTCAGGCTTAAGCTGCGTTTACCCCTGGCCCAGAAAGACAGTGTCAATGCCGTGATGGCCGGAGAGTGCCAACTGCAGATAAGCCGCAAGGACCAGTTGGCCAAACAGGGCTTTGTCGATGCCTGGAGCCAGGCCGTTCCCCCAAGCTGCGGCCTGCAACCCGGGCAGCAGTTGCAGGTTATTCCGCTGCAGGCCATCAATGCCCTGGTGGTGCCCAAGCAGAGTCTCTATTCCTGGGGCACTGGCAGCCAGGTGCTGAGTCACAGCCAAAATAAACTGCGACCAACCGACGTGCAGGTTATAGGTGCCAGCGCCGACAGCTACTTCCTGGCACCCAATGAAACTCTGGTCGGTGCCGAGGTGCTGAGCGACTCAGTGGCGGCCGTCAAAGGCATACTCCTGGGTTTGGGGGGCGAATAGCATGCTCAGTGCCATTATCCGTTTCTCCCTGACTCAAAGGCTGTTTACCCTGATAACAGCGCTGCTGCTCTGTGGTGCCGGCGCCTATTCCTGGTTGGGGCTGCCGCTGGACGCCTTCCCGGATATCTCGCCGACCCAGGTGAAAATCATCCTCAAGGCTCCCGGCATGACAGCCGAAGAGATAGAAGCCCAGGTGACAGTACCGGTTGAGACTGAGCTACTGGGGATCCCCAAGCAGGCGATACTGCGTTCCACCAGCAAGTATGCAATTACCGATATCACCCTGGACTTCAACGAAGGCACAGATATTTACTGGGCCAGACAACAGGTGAGTGAACGCTTGGCGGCGGTATGGGACAAGTTGCCCGCCGATCTGGAAGGCGGTGTCGCCCCCATGAGCACCCCGCTCAGTGAAATCTTTATGTTCTCGCTGGAGAATCCCTCGCTGTCGCTACTGGAGCGCCGTCAGTTGCTGGAATGGGAAGTCAGGCCGCTGCTGCGTACCGTGCCCGGAGTCGCCGATGTCAACATTCTCGGCGGTTTTGCCAAGACACTGCAGATCACCCCGGATCCCGTCGCTCTGGCTCAGGCCGGTATCAGCCAGGAAGAGTTGATAGCCCGTATTGAGAGCAACAACAGCAACACGGGTGCCGGACGCATCACGCTCGGGACAGATAACCTGACGGTTCGCACCGAAGGGCGCATCGACTCGCTGGAGGCCCTGCAACAACTGGTGATTGCCACCAATCAGGGCGGCAGCTATCGCCTGCAAGACCTTGCAAAAGTCGAAATAGGTCATCTCAGCCGCTACGGCGCCGTGACCCGTAATGGTGAAGAAACCACAGAGGCCTTGATCGTCGGCCTCAAGGATGCCAATACCGATCAGGTCATCAAACTGGTACGGGAAAAGCTGGCCCAGATAGAAAAAACTCTGCCTCCCGGTAGCCAGCTGAATGTGTTCTACGACAGGGCCAACCTGATAGATACAGCCATAGGCACCATTTCAGATGCCCTGTTTCAGGCCGTGGTATTGGTTATTCTGCTGCTAGCGCTGTTTCTCGGCAATTTGCGCGCTGCATTGGTGGTATCACTGTCGCTGCCGCTGGCGGCGCTGGCCACCTTTATGCTGATGCGTTACTTCAATCTGTCGGCCAACCTGATGAGTCTCGGCGGCCTGGTGATCGCCATCGGCATGTTAGTGGACTCCTCCGTGGTGGTGGTGGAGAACATGGTCAACCAGATTGCCGGCGGCAAACGCCTGCCCAGGCTGCACCTCATCTACCGCGCCACCAAAGATGTGGCCGTGCCTGTGGTGTCCGGCACCCTGATAGTGATCATAGTCTTCTCACCGCTACTGACTCTCAGCGGCCTCGAAGGCAAACTGTTCACCCCAGTGGCTATCACCATAGTGTTTGCCATGCTGTCGGCACTGGCACTGTCGCTGACGGTGATCCCTGTGCTGGCCTCCTATCTGGTCAATGAAAAAGCGGCCAACGAACCCAAGGCCATTGGCTGGCTCAAGGCCCGCTACCTGCTCAGCCTGCAGTGGGTGTTACAGCACGGTAAGGCTTTTTGCGCCACGGCACTGGTGGCACTGGTACTGAGCCTGGGGCTGTTTACTCAGGTGGGTAAAACCTTTATGCCGACCCTGGATGAGGGTGACATTATTCTGCAGTTGGAGAAGTCCCCGTCGATTTCGCTGCAGGCCTCGCTGGCACTGGATACTCAGATAGAGCAGCACCTGCTGACCACTGTACCCGAGATACGCCAGTTGGTCGCCCGCACCGGCGCCGATGAGCTGGGGCTGGATCCCATGGGGCTGAATGAAACCGATGTATTCATGGAACTTAAACCCGTGGAGGAGTGGCGCTTTGCCAGCAAGGAGGAGCTTATTGATGCCATACGCACCGAAGTGCTCAAGTTTCCGGGGATCAATTTCAACTTCACCCAACCTATCCAGATGCGGGTCTCCGAGATGCTTACCGGCAGCATAGGCGATGTGGCGATTAAAATTTTCGGTGAAGATCTTGAGACGCTTTCAAGATTGGCCAGCGAGACAGCACACCTGACCAGCGCCACTCGCGGCAGCCAGGATGTCAAAACCGCCATGACCGAAGGCAGCCCCTTTATCAACCTCCGTCTCAAGGAGGGTTTGGCCCGCAGTTACAACATGAGTGCCGATGAGTTTGGTCGATATCTCAAGAGCCAACTGGAAGGCCTGGCCATAACCGAGATAATCCAGGGCAAGAAGCGAACTCCCGTGCTGATCGCCCAGGCAGCAGATGGTATCAACAGCCTGCCGCAACTGGAGCAAAGGCTATTGGTGATGCCGGATGCCAGCCTCAGGCCCCTTGGTGAACTGGCGCAAATAAGCTATCGCGAAGGGCCGATACTGATTGAACGCGAGCAAGGCAACCGCTTTGCCGTGGTCACCACCAATGTCAGCGGCCGCGATATCGTCGGCTTTGTCGAAGAACTACAGGGCAAGCTGGCCGCTGAGCTGTCTCTGCCCAGCGGTTACAGCCTGAATTTCGGCGGCGAATTCGAGAACCAGCAACGGGCGACCCGTAACCTGCTGTTGGTGGTGCCCGTGGCGCTGATGCTGATCAACCTGATCCTGTTCACCACCTTCGGCAATATCTCCAAAGCCTTGCTGATCCTGGCCAACGTCCCCTTTGCCATGATGGGCGGTATCTTCAGCCTGTTTATCTCGGGCGAATACCTGTCGGTGCCGGCCTCAGTGGGCTTTATCGCCCTGCTGGGGGTAGCCGTGCTCAACGGCGTGGTGATGGTCAGTTACTATGAACAGTCGCGGCATCTGTTTGCCAGCCTCAGTGAGCGGATCGAACAAGGTGCCGCCCGCAGACTACGGCCGATTCTGATGACGGCCACCACCGCCATGTTCGGCCTGATCCCGCTGGCCTTTGCCACCGGGCCCGGCGCCGAAATTCAAAGGCCGCTGGCAATCGTGGTCATAGGCGGGCTGATCACCTCCACTATCACCACCCTCTATTTGTTGCCGCTGCTGTATCAAACCCTGGAGAAACGCCAATGAAACAACTCTTGGTGCTGATAGTGCAGCACAATCTAAAAGACGATGTGGTCGACACCCTGATGTCGCTGGACTACCTCTCCGGCTTCAGCCTGATCAATATCTGTGGCTTCAGCCGCGAGCACAGCCACTTCAATCTCAAGGAACAGGTGGAAGGTTATCGGGAATTCTACAAGTTTGAGGTGATGCACCCGCAAGAGTCACAGCAGGCGCTGCTGCAAACCCTGGCGGAGGTCTGCCGCCACAACCCCTGCCGCTATTGGATAGTACCGATAGCGACAGACGGCGTGCTGGGTCAGGACTGACGGGATTTAAGCCAATACTGGCCCGCAATAGCCAACAGGCAATAACCGAGGAAGAACCAAAAGCCCGACTCCAGGCTGGCGTGGGTGTGAACCAAATCGCCCATGCCGGCCGAGGCGTTGCCGGACATATAAGTGATAATAAGTGCCACCACAAATACGTCGGCCATGGACCATTTGGCGATGGCAGCGGTAATACTGTCGATGATCTGCCGCACCTTACTGGACAGCGGCGCCTGAGCCAGCAGCATCAGCCCCAGCTTGCAGGCCGGCACTATCACGGAAAACAGCATCACCAGCGCCGCCACCAGGGTATTGCCGTGTTGATGCAGCTCGGTCACTGTGCCCCAGATACTGCGGGTCTTGTTGAACACCTCCATTTCACCTTGAAGGTTGTTAAGCCCCAACATACCGCTAATCATCGCCAGCATTCCCCTGGCACTGTCGCGCCCGGAACCATCACTGACGGCTTCGGCAATCATGTCCAACCCGGCTTCGGTCAGCTCGGCCTTTTCTACCGTGCCGCTGACAGTCAAAATAGGTTGAGTCACCCCGGGGATCAGCAAGGCCAGCGACAATAATAGGGTCATGATAGGTAAAATTCGGCGCATCGGGGTCACTCCACAAACTCAACAAAAAGGCCCACCACTCGGCGGGCCCATCAGTTTACCCAGTTTACCGCCAGATCAATAGAAGGGCTTGGGGTCGACATCCAAAGAGCTGGGCGATACACCTCTGTCTATGTTGAGATCCGACTTTTGCAGATCCACCATGGTCACATCGGTATATCGCTTAAACTTCAATGAATAGAAGCATTTGACTATGGGGTGCAACACATCCCTGTCTTTGGATTCCCAGACTATGCCCACTCGGCCATCAGACAGTTGCACCAATGAACCGACCGGGTAGACACCGATACAACGAATAAACTCATACACCAGGCTCTCATCCAGATGAAAGGGCGTCAGACTGAGCAGAATTTTAAAGGCAGCTGCCGGGCTCATCGCCTCTTTATAGCAGCGGGTGGCGGTAAGGGCATCATAGATATCCACGATACAGCTCATACGCCCATGCAGCGGCAATGCATCTCCAGTCAGGCCCTGTGGGTAACCACGACCATCGAGTTTTTCGTGGTGCATCAGGCACACATCCTTGCTCACTTGAGACAAGCCCTTGGCCTGTTCCATAATCTCGATGGCGTAGACTTGGTGCAGCTTCATGTGCTCAAACTCTTCCGGCGTCAGCTTGCCCGGCTTGTGCAGTATCTTGTTATCCACCTTGATCTTGCCGATATCGTGGAGAATACCGCCGATGGCCAGCTGCCTGAGCATCTCGCGATCCAGCTTGAGATATTTACCAAAGGTGATCAGCAGGAAGGCAACATTGACCGAATGTTCCAGTAAGTAGGCATCTTTGGATCTCAGCGCCGATATGCACTTCATCGCATCAGAGTCGAGCATCACCGACTCGATCATATTGTCTGCCAATGCCGCAAACGGCTCGACTTCTATCGCCTTGCCTTCGAAGGTTTCACTGAGGACTTTACGCACCAAGCCCTTGGCTTCTGTCAGTAGCTGTTTGGCCTGACCTCTTGCCAATTCAGGATTAACCGAGGTTTTACGAGTATGGTTATCGCAAACGGGGCGCTGTTTTTTCAGGCCGCAGTTGTCGCTGGAACGCTCAACATCAACCCAGACAAAACGGATGCCGCTGTTGCTGAGTTGAGTGATCGCCTGACGGCTCCTGATCTGGCCGGCATTGGCGACAGCTAACCGGCCATTGTTCTCAATGGCCGACACATACATGCCTATCCCCAATCGGGTAACGGGCAACTTCAACAGGGCTGCTGTCGGAACCGCATCAGTCATTCTTTCACTCCGGCAAATGCTTCTGTCCTCATCCGAACAACGTTTGTCAGGGGTTAACGACTCTCCAACAAATGTCACTCGGCTTTGCCGTATTCTAGAAGCCAAATCCGGAAATGCCTATGCACCTAAGGGGGTAAAGTTTGCCTTTATGATGCCAATCTCACTCAGGTATAGGGCCAAGACACTGAAAACCTTCACTCAACCAACGGCGATACTGACAGTTGTAACAGGAGCGGGTTATATCGTCTATCTGCTCGTCTTCGTCGTCTTCGGCAAAACAAGCACATTGGATGGCTACCTCGCGGGCAGCCTGCAGATTGCTGTTGCCACCGAGAAACAAACGTTTACCCTGCTTGAGTTCAAACCATTGCTGCATTCAGAACTCCTTCAGTTCCTGTTTACCGGCATTGTGCCACTCGGCGCCACGTTTGCTGACCAGGAGGGCAAACTTGTGTTCGGCCCACACGGCTTTAACCTTGCCGCTAAGCCAGACAGAGTCGGTTTCCTGCAACCATTCACCTGTGGTAGTCAATACGCCATCCAGCTCAGAGCGCTTTAGTATGTCGGCAACGCCAAAAGGCGCGGCTTCATCTGTCTGACCCAATTTCAGTTGGCCTTTCACCCGGCCATCATTACCTGTAAGCCTGAGCCCAAGGCCCGCCAGAGCGCCGATAACGCCCTGCCCTGTGCCGCCGTGCTCGCTGAGACTGATACCCAAGTGTTTAGCCAAGCCGTAGGCTTGTTCCTTGGTCTTGACCTCTTGCTTGGCCTCACGGCCAAAAGCCATCAGCACGTCCTGACCGCTGAAATCGGCCAGAGACAAGAGCGCCAACCCAGGGTCGGCCGCGCTGGCAGACTCCCTGAGCAAATGAGCTATAGCCAACTCACGGATCGCCTCTAAGGTAAGCTCACCGCGATAACCAAAGCACATGGCACTATTGTGGGAAGTGTAAGGAATATCCGGATGCACATAGAGCTGATGCCGGGTCACCAGGGAGGTTTGCCCGCCTTGCTGGGTCAACAATTCAGCTATCTCGGCAGCTATCTCGCCGGTGCCTTTGGTGCCAATATCATCGGTATCATCTATACAAATCAGCCAATCTTTCATCAATAAACCTTAATCAATCTGTCTGAATATCTTTGTGGAGAAGATCGTGGGCCTTGAGGCGTCTCAAGACAGGGGGCACCAGCAGCGCCCCGACTATGGCAAAGGCACCACCTTGTAAACACTTGAGACCAAAACGTACCAAGGCCACCTGCTCACTCATGCCCACCAGCAGATCCTCTACCAGACCTTTTGCGGCCCAGGCGATACAACCCACCAATGCCAGGGCGATGAAACGCCAGCGCAAATTAAACGCATTGGCCAACAGTAGAAGCGCCAGATCCATGGACACCGCCGGGATCAGGAATTTGAGCAGAATAAGCGGGCCGCCTTTGCCAACGCCCAAGGTCATGGCGACCACTCCGGCCAAGGCGCCGCAAGCAGTCATCGCCCCCATACGTCCGACAATGCCGTAACAGGTGAGATAGAAGAAGCTCATCAGCAGCATAGAATGTCCCGACAAGCCAAGTTTCAATCTGAGCATGCTCTTGACCGCCACCAATAAGGTGGCACAAAAGCCGATAAAGAGCGCATCCTGCAGTTGAAATCCTTTGACGTTATTTGTTGCCATGTTCGCTCCGGTTGTCCCGCCAATGGGTCGGCTTGGAAGTGTGACCAAAGTGGCGGCTCTTGGCGGCCAGCGCCATCTGTTTGGCCAACTTAAGCAGTTGGATCAAGAGGGGAAACAGCACACAGTAAGCCAGTTCCGGCCAATTGCGCGGATTGAGCAGTTGCTTGGGAGCAATGCGCGCCCCCCGCAGCCGCTGCAGTTGATAGATCTCGGCGATCTCCTGGGTCATAAAGGGCAACAACCCAATAGAAGCTGCCACCACAAAGGCCCATTTGCTCGGCATGACCAAGCATAACACCTCACCGATACGCTCCGGGCGCACTGTCACCGACAGCCACCATCCCGGCAGCAAAGCCAGAGTAATGCGGGCCACAGCCAAAGTACCTTGTCCCAACTGCTCGCCGCCGTGCATCAATGCATACAGCCCCAAAGTAAAACCGAGCTGCAACAAGACAAAGCGTATCACCCCACCTATGGCGCCGCGCTGCAGCATGCCATGAGCCACCAATATCAGATTGATAGCCGCCAACCAGGGAAGCTGCGCCTGAGGCAAAATAAAGGCCGCCGACGACAGACTCAGCACCAGCAGTAAAGCCGCGGCACTGCCCCACAAACCTAAATCCAGCCCCTTCGGAGAAGTACGGCCGTGGCGCTGCCCCTTAACCCACACAGGCAACCTCCTCTGGGGAAAACGCTATTTCCAGTTGACCTTGCTGCAACTGCCACAACTGACTACAAGGTAAATCTTGCAAGGGTCTGTGGCTGGCTATCACTATACTGCCTCCCTGTTCACGCAGATAATTGAGTATCTGCCAAAGCTGCCCCAAATGTTTGCCATCCAACCCTGCCAAGGGGTCATCCAGCAGCATCAAGCTGGGAGTCAAACAAGCGATAGAAGCCAGGGCAATCAAGTGCTGCTGACCATAGGAAAGTGTGTGTGGAGAACTGTGGGCCAGATGCAACAAATCGAGTTGCTCAAGCAAACTCTCCGCCCGAGACAACGGCAAGTCGAAGCGACGCAGGCTGAACTGCATCTCCTCAATCACTGTGGCCTCAAATAACTGACGGTTGGGACGCTGCATCAGAAGGCCCAGCATGGGGCCGTAGATCCCTGGCTTGGGTTTACGGCCAAAGACCCTTAGCGGCAATGACGCCACCGCGGGTTGAATTCCGGCTATCGCCTTCAGCAGGCTACTCTTGCCCGAACCATTATTCCCCACCAGTGTGACCAATTCTCCAGCGCCCAAAGACAGGCCCTGCTGACACACAAACAGGGGCGAATGCCCCTGGTAACGAAATTCAAATGAAGTGGCACTGACCAGCTCCCGGCTTCGGTCCGGCTCCAGTCGCTGCATATGACTACCGGATTCAGCCCGGTAACAACCTGGTAATAGCCGCCCTTGGTGCAAGTACCAGAAGTGCTCAACAACCGAAGCAAAAGCCAGGGGATTATGCTCCACCAGCACGACGGCCATACCTTCAGCCCGCAGATTACGGATCACTGCCAGCAATTCATCGACACCGGCATCATCCAGTTGCGCCCAAGGTTCATCCAACAGCAGAACCGCCGGTTCACTCACCAACTGGGCGGCAATCATCAAGCGATATTTCTGTCCGAGAGACAACTTGCTGACTTGGGTTTCCAGCGAGACAAACAAGCCCACCCGGCGCAATGCATGCTGCACTCTGGAGATCATCTGGCCGCTGGGCACACCGAGGTTTTCCAAGGCAAAGGCCACCTCGGCACCGACTGTTTGACGCAATATTTGCACTTGGGGATCTTGCATCACCAGGCCCACCAACAACCCCTGACGACGGAAAATACCGCCTTCACAGGGACGCCGTTGCAGCCCGGCAAGCAAAGCCAGCAAACTGGATTTACCCGAACCCGTGGGGCCACTGATGCAGTGGCAGGATCCGGATTCTATTTTCAGATCCAGATCCCTCAATATCAAAGGCTGCAAACAACCATGATTGAAATTGATCCCTTCGAGTTCGAGTAAGCGCATTATCAGATCTGCCAGTTAATCCCAACAAAGACTTGTCTACCGGCCTGAGGCAGAGAATCACTCTGATAGTAGTTCTCGTCCAGCAGGTTGGTGGCTCGTAAATAGAGCTCTAGATTATCTTTAAGCAAAGGTTGTACCAGATTGATGTCCACCAGGGTGTAATCATCCAAGGACTTCTCCTGCCAAACCTTTTGACCGCCGATCTTCTCCTGATCGTAGTAGTTCTGATCCATAATGCGTTCTACGTTCAGGTGGATACGAGTCTCGGTCGGCAGCTTGTAGCCCAACTGGAAGCGCAGTTGATGCTTGGGACGATAGTCCAAACCATCAAACCCTGTGCTGCTGTCTCTGTCTTCGGCGTGCAGATAGCTGTAGCTCAAGCTCAGATCCAGATTCTCTATACTGTTGTTGGACAGCACGGTATCCAAACCCTGGAAGCGATAGTTGCCTATGTTCTGATACATACCACTGGCATCTTTGGCAATATAATCATCTGCATCAGTGTGATAGAGGTATAACTGCAGCTCGGTATTCATACCCAGCCCCTGCTCCAACCCCAACTCAACATGCTTGGAGATTTCCGTTTCCAGTTCCTGATTGCCTGAAGACAGGGAGTACAGGTTACGCATTGAGGGGAAGCGTACCTTACGAGCCGCACTCAGGCTCAAACGGGTCTCATCGGCCGCTTGCCAGAAACCTGAGGCCAGCGCCGAGTAATCGTTCTCGTTGCCTTCGGTCTTGTCCATGTCGTGGTATGCACCACCCAGAGTAAAGCCCCAATCACCGTCGGACTGGAACTGATACTCAGCCGCTGCGGTATAAACCCAGGCCGAATCATCGAAAGACTCACCGCTGCCACCACCTGAGCCATTACCGCCACCGGAACCGCTGCCACCACCTGAGCCAGTACCGCCGCCGGAACCACTACCACCACCAGTTCCACTGCCACCGCCGGAACCACTGCCACCACCAGTTCCACTGCCACCGCCGGAACCACTGCCACCACCAGTTCCACTGCCGCCGCCTGAGCCCTTGGTTGCTGCAATCTTGCTGCTGCCGGACTTCTTGGAGGAGCCAAAGCTTTCAGCTACCGCTTCCCAGCTCTGTTTTTCAGCAATCACTGAGGTGGTTAGAATACCCGCGGTGTCGAAGTCGGAGATCAACTGCAGATTTGCGCCCTGCACTTTGGAAGTGCCATCCTGAGCTTGAGTCAGCTCGGCGTAGCTGTGATCGCCGTACACGGTTTCATAGGTATCACTCTGGTTGTGATAACCAAAGCCACGGAAAGTGAAAGTATCATTGAACTTATGTGCCAGACCCAACTGGAAAGTCTGTGAATCATAGTCATCGACCCGCTCAAACTTCACCCGGCCACTGCCACTGCCATCTCTTGGGGGCTTGCCCCACTCACCGGAACGCAGCGCCATATTGGCAATGAGTTGAGTGTTGTCGCTGAGCCAATAGCTGCCTTGGGCATACAGATTGGACAGTTCTTTGTCTGCATTGTTGCGCTGATATTTATCTTGATACTCAGTGGTTTGATAGTCAGAAGACATAGGGAAACCATCTGTGTGCTGATAACTGGCACTGATGAGTCCCTGCCAGTTATCGCCAGAACCGGCGGCACTGATATCGCCCTTGAAGGTGTCATCCTTGGCCAATTCCAGGTTGCCGGATACTGCCGGAGCGCTGTCGCCACGCTTAGTGATGATGTTGATAACACCGCCGGCGCCGCCTGGGCCATAGAGAACCGAGGTTGGACCAACGGAGACTTCAACTCTGGCAATCTGGCTGGTTGGGATCACGCTGGGATCAAACTGACCATCATCGGCACTATTGGCCGGTACACCATTGATCAACAGAGTGACATGGCGGGTCTTGAAACCACGGATATCCACCCTAGGCGTACCATCACCGCCGTAACGCACGTAAACGCCGGGAACATTCTTCAGCACCTCATCCAGGCTCTGGGCCCCCAGAGCTTTGATTTCTTCTTCAGAAATGCTCCAGTTGGTGGTGGCAACTTCGGTGGCGTTGGCACGCTCACCGTGCACTACAATCACGTCCATCGCGTTATTGACCAGAGGGTCACGTTCAATAGAGGTCGCATTGGCCTGCATGGCACAGCCCAGCGCCAGTGCGAGGGCAGAGAGTTTTACCGGAATATGGGACATAAGGCTCTTCTGTCGTTTCTGATAGGGATTATCCGGGCTATTCTGGCGCCGCCCAAAAAAGCTACAAGCTCAGTGACGGTAAAAACCAATACAGATCGACAAATTAATACAAAGGGAGTAGATAACAGAGTCGACTACGGACAGATTGTCCCAGCAAGACAATTTGCCTAGCAAAAATGTCCACTTACATCACATTAACCTAAGCTGATTAATGGGATCATGCTATACGTCACACCGGCCCCTTCGATGGCTTGACACTAGAGGTGTGGAACTTTAGTTTGTGTTAAAGATACTGATAGCCGGACGCTTTCTGCTTCCGGATCCCTTTGTTCGGATGTTCGGAGCTCCCCTTGTCTGCACTTACCCTGTCTCAGGCCATTTCGTCACTTCAAGACAAGCTGTGTCAATTGACCAAGCCGACACCAGCAGAACCTATTGTCCAACTGGCCGCCGAGGTACAGGCGATCCCACTGATCTCCTGGCTGGCTTCCCAGCCCAGTTACCCAAGAATTTATTGGCAAGGAAGGGACCGACTCGAGGAGGTAGCCGCCATTGGCAGTTGCCTGGATTTCCGTTTCGAAGATGAAGTCACAGACGAGGCTCTGGCCGAAGTCTATGAGACACAGCGGGCCTACTCCAGTAATCAGGAGATCCGTTACTACGGCGGGGTCGCCTTCGATCGCGAAATCGCCTCCTGGCCCGAGTTTGGCCGCGCCAGATTCCTGCTACCCCGAATTGAGTTGAGACGCAGTTCAGATCATTTCCGTCTCTTGGTCAATCTGAACCTGGGTCAAGCAGACCAGCAGCAAGAGATAGCTCAAGCACAAGCCGCACTGGATGCGCTTGTGCCGGCCCGGCCCATGACGCCGCCGACCAAGACCGAACAGCTGTCACGCAATGACAGGCCCGATTATCCGCGCTGGAAAGCCTTGGTGGAACAGGTTACCGCCCCCAGATTCAATCAGGACACGCCCAAAGTAGTGCTGTCGCGCCTGACCCAGCTGCAAGTGAAAGACACGCCGGATCCCTGGCAAGTATTGGCCAGTTGGCAGGGACGTAACCCCAACAGTTTTCAGTTCGGTTTCGAATTCAGTCCCGAGCGCAGCTTTATCTCCTGCTCACCCGAACGCCTCTATCGCCGTCAACAACAGGAGCTGTATACCGAAGCGCTGGCAGGCACCACAGTTCGCGGCCTGAGCCCGGAAGAAGATGAACGCCTGGCGCAGCAGCTATTGGATGACAACAAGAATAGTCATGAAAATCAGCTGGTCAGAGAGCATATTGTCAAGGCGTTGACCCCGCTGAGCCGCTATGTCGGTGCCGATGAGACACCCACCATATTCAAACTCAACCATATTCAACATCTGCACAGATCGATTCGCGCCGAACTGCGTCACGGAGTAAAAGATTTTCAACTGCTGCAGGCCTTGCACCCAACCCCGGCCGTCGGTGGTTTACCGCGGGAATCTGCCATCAGTTTTCTGCGCCAGCGGGAAGGCTATATGCGCGGTTGGTATGCCGGAGCCTGTGGTTATCTGAATAAATATGAGAGTGAATTTGCGGTAGCCATCCGCTGCGCCCTACTGGAACCCGGCTGTATCAACCTGTTTGCCGGTGCCGGCATAGTTGCCGGCTCTGATCCGGCAGCCGAGTGGCAGGAGCTGGAAAACAAACTCGCCACCATAATGTCGATTTTGCTGGATTTTTAGGGTGATGGCGGCTCCTGTATCTTCAGTTGCAGCTGCTCCAGGCTCTGCTGTTTTATCTCCGCCAATTCCCCGGAACGTTCCAACTGCTCAAAGCCTTGGTCGAACAAGGCCTTCAACTCGAGCCCTTTAGGATTATTGGCGAAGGCAAAATAAACATCTGCCCGCAGCACATCTTCGATAAGAACCAGTCTTCTTGGCTGTTCTAACTGCGCCAACAGTGGCTGCATGTCGGGTTTATAATCGAGCACGGCGTCGATTTTGCCTTCATTCACCTTACGCAGCATCTCCAGCAGGCTGCTGTTTTCCTGATAGAGCATGGGTACCTGGGTCAGGGTAAAAAAGCGATAGGCGATCAAAGCCTGAACCTTTCTATGGGCCAAAGACACCATGCCCTGCCATACACTGGCCAACTCAGGGGTTACTGCGGCATCTATCACCTCGGTTTCTACTTTGTGAGCACTGAAAATCCCCTTGGAGATATCCCCCAAATAAAGTCCCAACACCATGTCCACCTGTTCACGCTCCAGCATGTAGAGGGAGCGGGGAAAGGGAACAAACTGGATTTCCAGTTGCCATTCCGGCTTGGGAAAGACCCTTCGTAACAGTTCAAAATAATAGCCTTCACCATTGGTTTCGGTATAACCGCCCCAACTGGCGGTAGCTATCTGGATCTTGGTCGGTTCGGCAATGGCCGGCCAGACAAACGTCAATAAGGCCAGCAGCAGGCAGCAGATTCGATTCATTTAACTCTCCTGTCTTCCCTTTCAGTGTAGAGTAGCTTTAAGGAAGGTGCGAGCAAGCCCCATGCCTGCCCTGCATAGACTTAAACGCCCAAATACAGAAACTTCCTTAGATAGGTTGGACATTTTTTACACTTCCCTCTTGTCAGCCGGATTATGGGCTCTATAATGTGCGCCCTTTCGGTCGAACCGAAGATGCGGGTTCCCTCACCCCGCCCAGCCAACTAAAAAGGTCACAATATGTTAATGTTAACCAGCGCGCAGCTCAAACGCGCACTGATCCTCTTGGTCAGTTTTCACATCCTGATTATCAGTGCCAGTAACTATCTGGTACAGCTTCCGTTTCAGCTATTCGGCTTCCATACAACCTGGGGCGCCTTCAGCTTTCCTTTTGTCTATCTGGCAACCGATCTAACGGTACGGATATTCGGCCAAGCTGCCGCCCGGCAGATCATCTTCAAGGCCATGCTGCCGGCCTTGTTAATCTCCTATGCCATGGGCGTATTGTTTCATCAAGGTAACTTTCAGGGGCTAAGTGCCCTGTCGGACTTCAATACCTTTATATTCCGTATCGCCTTTGCCAGTTTCGCCGCCTATCTGGTGGGCCAGCTGATGGATATCGCAGTATTTGCCCGAATTCGCCGCCAGTGTGCCTGGTGGGTCGCTCCGGCAGCCTCAACCCTGGTAGGCAACCTGGTGGATACTCTGGTGTTCTTCAGTATCGCCTTCTTCGCCTCCAGCGACCCCTTTATGGCCGCCAACTGGCCGGAAATTGCCGCCGTGGATTACAGCTTTAAACTGTTGGTTAGTCTGGGGCTGTTCCTGCCCGCTTATGGTGTGCTGCTGCGGGTACTACAGGACAAGATCTTGCAGACAGAAAACCAGCAGCAATTCTCCTGATGCATTCAACTGGCCAGACCTGTTATAATTTTGGCCAGTTTTTATCCCGCAATCTGTGACACGTTGCGGCCCGTTGAGAGAATAATGATGTACTCCATTGAAATCAAAGCTATTACTGAAATAGATCAGCAACAGATCGACGAGATCATGGCCTTGAGTGCTCAGATCCCCGAGTTTGATTCCAGCTACCAACAGCAAGAATTTGAACGTCGGCTGACAGGCAATGCCTGTTTGTTGTTGTTGGCCTTCGTGGAAGGTGAATTGGCGGGATTCAAGCTGGGTTATGCTCTGGACGAGCAGTGTTTTTACAGTTGGTTAGGCGGAGTATTACCCGATTATCGCAGCCTGGGGCTGGCGCGCAGCATGCTGGAAGCGCAGGAGCGTTGGGCCACTCAAGCCGGTTACAAGCAGATCCAGGTCAAGACCCGCAATCAGTTCCGTTCTATGCTGAATATGCTGATCAGCCATAAGTATCAGGTGGTGGACTTCCGCGCCGAGCCTGGACATATTGCCGACAACCGTCTCTATCTTGAAAAGAGCATGTTCTAAGGAAGTCTTGCAAAGGACTTGGGCCATTTGCTGCAAACCACGCCTTGCCTCCAAGCCTGTTAGCCGACGCAGAACATAGATGGGGCTTGTTCGCACCTTACCTAAAAAAAGAGCACGCCAAATGGCGTACTCACAAAGACTGCAGGGAAGCAGTTCTTAAAACGCTTTGCTGATACCTATCACTAACCTGTCATCGAAGATCTCAGTCTGGGTACCATAAACCTTGTGATCTGATTCAACCGTACTGCCGTGGTAGCGCAGATCCAGGTTGAAACCATAGAACTCCTTACTGACCCCCAGATTCCAATGTCCCCATCCTTCGGCACCATTGCCGCTCAGGTCTTGATAACCGACAGAACCGGAAACCTTGATACCGTTCTCAAAACTATAACTTGGGTGCAGCGCATAGTTGACCCCGTGCCAACCATCGACACCAAACCAATCATCCACAGTCGGCGTCACTTCCAGTTGCAGATGGGCCCGACCGAAAGACTTGCCGAGTTTCAGCCACAGCTCTGTGTAGTTGGAGTAGGACGCGCCTGGATAGAGATAAGAGAACAACATGACATCATAGGTGAAACCTGAATCACCCAACTCACCACTCTTGCCGATGAAAGGCGCAGTGACTATCTCAAGATTGGGGTCGGCAAACTTGATGTTGGAAGCAAATACCCCGGCGTACCAACCGGCATCATGGTTCCAGCTGAATGTGCCCTGGACGACAGGCACATCGCCATCCAGGGTTTCCGATTCGCCACGGAACACATAGTCAGAGGCAAAGGTCAGATTGCCGGCAAAACTGCCACCGGCGAAACGGGGAGCTTCGTCTGCCAGCACCATTGAACTGCTGCACAGCAGCAAACTTGATAAAAACAGCTTATGAGTTGGGTTCATCTTTATCCACCAGAGCATGATTATTGTTAGCCCGGATAGTAAGAAGAAGTTATGAACAGGGTTATCTAGGTTAATGAACCGTGAAGGAATAAATGTGAACAATTATGAATGACTGCGACGGAGCCGCAGTCATGGCGACTTACTCGAAGCCTTCTGGACGCTTCACATACTCGGGGATCTCCAGCAACATGTTACCCCAGTAACCGAACAAGGCCTGATAGATAAAATCTATAAAAATTATGTATTTACGAGGCAAGTAGGCCCGTTTTGGATAAGACAGCAACAAGGTGTTGTGTTCCATGGGAAAGTCTTCCAGCACAGCCACCAACTCTCCCTTTTGCAAGGCCTCATCGGCAATCATCGGCGGCAGACAAGTGATCCCCAAGCCGGCAATGGCCGCTTCCCGGGCTAAAGTGATATTGTTGACCTTAAGCTGCACCTCAGGGGTGATCACCTGCCATTCATTACCATCAAAAATCTTCCAGCAACCGTCATTGATAAGCTGGATCCCGCCCTGCTCTATGCCCTTGTGGTGCCAAAGATCATCCGGGGACTGAGGAGTACCATGACGCTTAAGGTAATCAGGGCTTGCCATCAAGGTGGTGCTGGTCTTCACCAGTTGATAATGCTGCAGACGTGAGTCTTCGATGCCGCACAGGTGAAACAGTATGTCTATCCCTTCTTCAACCATATCCACCTTGCGATTAGTCAGCTCAGCTTCTATGGTAATATCCGGGTATGCTTCAAGAAAACGAGCAAATACCGGGCCGAGGAATAACTGCCCCATCTCAATCGGGCAGACTACTCTCAGATTGCCCTTGACCCGCTGTTGATTGGCACTGAGCTGCGCCTCGGCATTTTCCAGATCCACCAAAATCTTGGTGATCTTGTTGTAATACTCAGCGCCGGCCTCGGTTAACCTCAATGCCCTGGTGGTTCTGAACAGTAGCTGAACACCGGTCGCCTTTTCCAACTCTGCGACTTTGCGACTGACGGTAGTCTTGGTTAGCCCCAACGCCTTGGCCGCGCCGGTAAAGCTGCCTTGTTCAACAACTTGAGCAAATATTTGTACCCTGTTTAGATCCATTTATTGTTGCACCTGTGGGACAGTGGGTTTATTTCTATATGACTAATCAAATTATCGTGACAGTAGTAGAATACTCGCCTCGCGGTGGAGGATCCAGCATGGTGCAGAGAAATTTCTGCAGTTTAGCCTTGGGTCACCCAACCATAAAACGCTTGCAGCAGTTGGGAAAGCTGTCTTTGCCTCCAAGACAAAACAGGATATCTCCCATACAGGCAAAAACGAGATTTGGATACATAAGTTGTTGAATTCATAAATCTCACAACTAAATGTAAATAAATGGCAATAGTGTCGTTTATTGATTAAAAAATTTTCATTCATTTACACTTTTCGCTTATCCTGTAGCTTGTTGATACAGGATGCTTGTGCGATAAATATGGGTTCGAAAATTTTGCTGGCGAACTGCGCCAGGAAGCCTGTCGTACGAGACATTTTCCCTTCCCGGCAAGCAGATACTGATTAGGAGTTATCATGCGGCATGTATTAAAAGTTGCCTCAGTTGTAAGTATGGCGTTATGGGTGACGGCCTGTGGGTCGGAAGCTGAAAAAGCCACAAGCAATCAGGCGGCCCCCGCTATGGAAGTCAGTGTCCTGGAAGTCAAGTCGGCTCCGCAGGCACTGCAAGTGCAACTGCCTGGGCGCAGCATAGCTTTCCTTGAAGCCGAAGTTCGGCCTCAGGTCAACGGCATCATTCTGAAACGCAGCTTTACCGAAGGCGGCGATGTGAAACAGGGTGAGTCACTGTATCAAATTGACCCTTCCACCTATAAGGCATCTCTACAGAGCGCCAAGGCGGATCTGGCCCGCGCCGAAGCGTCTCTGGCATCGGCCAAGGCAACTCAGGCCCGTTATCAGGAACTGGTCAAAACCAAATACATAAGTAAAGAAGAGTACGATAAGGCAGATGCTTCCTATAAAGAAGCACTGGCAGCGGTGGAAGTGGCCAAGGCGGCCATCAATACCGCGACCATTAACGTCAACTATACCGAAGTACAGGCGCCTATCTCAGGTCGTATCGGTAAATCCAGCGTCACGGCCGGTGCTCTGGTGACCGCCAACCAGCCTCAGCCACTGGCGACCATCCAACAACTGGATCCCATTAATGTGGATATAGTGCAGT
The DNA here is from genome assembly GCF_000813075.1 of Shewanella sp. ECSMB14102. Lineage (NCBI taxonomy): Bacteria > Pseudomonadati > Pseudomonadota > Gammaproteobacteria > Alteromonadales > Shewanellaceae > Shewanella > Shewanella sp. ECSMB14102. The sequence continues at coordinate 22,897 of NZ_JWGX01000028.1, read as the reverse complement.
CCAGTACCCAGATGCTGCGTCTCAAGAGCATGTTGAAGGCCGGTAAACTGCAGGCTTCCGATGATGCCGAAGTGACTCTGCTACTGGAAGATGGCTCTACTTATGATCACAAGGGTCGCTTACAATTTGCCGAAGTCAGTGTCGATCAGAGCACAGGTTCTGTGACGCTGAGAGCCGAGTTCCCTAACCCGGAACATACGCTGTTGCCTGGTATGTATGTGCGCGCCATCCTCAACACAGGTGTCGATCCTCAAGCGATTCTGGTACCGCAAAAAGCCATTACCCGTAGTCCCAAGGGTGAGGCTGTAGCCATGTTGGTGAATGGCGAAAACAAGGTAGAAGCTCGGGTGATCAAGACTGCCGATGTCATCAATCACCAGTGGCGGGTAACAGAAGGACTCAAGCCAGGTGACAAACTGATTGTCGAAGGGCTGCAAAAAATCCGTCCCGGCATGCCTGTGACGGCTAAACCCATGACAGCAAACCAGCAATAACAGGGCGGAAGTTATGGCACGTTTCTTTATCGATCGCCCCATCTTCGCATGGGTGATCGCGATTATTATCATGCTGGCGGGTGTCCTGGCCATTAAGGCCCTGCCGGTTTCCCAGTACCCGGATATTGCGCCACCAACCATTGTGGTCGCTGCCAACTATCCAGGTGCGTCGGCCAAAACTGTTGAAGATTCTGTGACCCAGGTGATTGAACAGCGTATGACAGGTCTCGACCATCTGCGCTATATCAAGTCCACCAGTGACAGCTTCGGTAACGCCGAAATCACTCTGACCTTTAACGCCGAGGCGGATCCCGACATCGCCCAGGTTCAGGTACAGAACAAGCTGCAGGCCGCCATGGCTTTGCTGCCTCAAGAAGTAACAGCTCAAGGTGTAAGGGTTAACAAATCCAGCTCCGGCTTCCTGATGGTAGTCGCCTTTATTTCAGATGACGGCTCCATGACCAAGGCCGACCTCGCCGACTACGTGGGTTCCAACGTTCAGGATCCCATGAGTCGTGTACCCGGTGTGGGTGAAACCACCCTGTTCGGCGCCCAGTACTCAATGCGTATCTGGGTCGACCCACTGAAGCTGACTAACTACAACCTAACCACTCTGGATGTAATCGCTGCGATTAAAGAACAGAATGCTCAGGTTTCTGCCGGTCAGTTGGGTGGTGCCCCTGCGGTCCAAGGCCAGGAGTTGAATGCGACTATATCGGCTCAGAGCCGTCTGCAAACGCCTGAGGAATTCCGCAACATTATCCTCAAGTCGAACCCCTCGGGAGCCAATGTCTATCTGAGTGATGTCGCCAAGGTTGAACTGGGTTCTGAGAGTTATTCCATCGAATCACTCTACAATGGACGCCCTGCCACAGGTCTGGCGATCAAGCTGGCCACTGGTGCCAACGCACTGGATACCGCCGAAGCCGTGCGCGCCAAGGTAGAAGAGATGCGTCCCTTCTTCCCGGCCAGCATGCAGGTGGTGTATCCCTATGACACGACACCCTTCGTAAAGAACTCCATCGAAGGTGTGGTTCATACTCTGCTGGAAGCCGTGGTACTGGTGTTCGTCATCATGTATCTGTTCCTGCAAAACTTCCGTGCCACCTTGATCCCAACGATTGCGGTACCGGTAGTATTGCTGGGTACCTTCGCCATCCTGTCATTCACCGGATTTTCGATTAACACCCTGACCATGTTCGCCATGGTACTGGCCATCGGCCTCTTGGTGGATGATGCCATCGTGGTGGTGGAAAACGTTGAGCGGGTGATGTCCGAAGAGGGGCTCAGCCCCAAGGAAGCAACCAAGAAATCCATGGGCCAGATCACCGGTGCACTGGTGGGTATCGGTCTGACACTGTCAGCAGTGTTTGTACCTATGGCCTTCATGTCCGGCTCTACCGGGGTTATTTACCGTCAGTTCTCCATCACTATCGTATCGGCGATGGCCTTGTCGGTATTGGTGGCCATCATTCTGACTCCGGCACTTTGTGCCACTATGCTTAAGCCACTGAAGAAGGGGCATACCCATGCCGAAACCGGCTTCTTCGGCTGGTTTAACCGTAACTTCGATCGCATGACTGGCAAGTACGAAAGTACTGTTGCTAGCATCATCAAACGTTCAGTACGTATGAGCGCCGTCTATCTGGCACTGGTTGTGGCCGTAGGCTGGATCTTTATCCGCATGCCAACCGCCTTCTTGCCGGACGAAGATCAGGGCATGCTGTTTACCCAGACCATACTGCCAACCAACGCCACTCAAGAAAGTACCATGAAGGTACTGGAAAAGGTCTCGGATCAATTCCTGGCAGACGAAAACGTCAAATCGGTTCTGAGTGTGGCGGGCTTCAGTTTCGCCGGTCAGGGGCAGAATATGGGTATCGCCTTCGTCGGGCTGAAAGACTGGTCTGAACGTACGGCTCCAGGCAGTGATGTTCAGGCGGTTGCCGGCCGCGCCATGGCGGTATTCAGCCAGATGAAAGAAGCCTTCGTGTTTGCCTTCGTACCACCTGCAGTAATTGAGCTGGGTACAGCCAACGGTTTTGACCTCTTCCTGCAGGACAAGAATGGTCAAGGACACGAAAAACTGGTTCAAGCCCGTAACCAACTGCTGGGCATGGCGGCTCAAAATCCCAACCTGGTGGGTGTACGCCCCAATGGTCAGGAAGATGCGCCCATGTATCAGCTGCATATAGATCATGCCAAGCTGCGGGCACTGAGTGTCAACATAGGTGATGTCAACAACGTGCTTTCTGCCGCTTGGGGTGGCTCCTATGTCAACGACTTCATAGACCGTGGTAGGGTGAAGAAGGTTTATGTTCAGGCCGATGCCAAATACCGGATGCAACCTGAAGATCTGGACTCCTGGTATGTGCGTAACACCCAGGGAGACATGGTGCCCTTCTCAGCCTTTGCCACCGGCAGCTGGGAGTATGGTTCACCGCGTCTGGAACGCTTTAACGGTCTACCGGCAATGAACATCCAGGGGGCAACGGTTCCGGGCTTCAGTACCGGTGAAGCGATGAACATCATGGAAGACATGGTTAACCAGCTGCCACCAGGCTTTGGTATCGAATGGAACGGCCTCTCCTACGAGGAACGTCTGTCAGGCAACCAGGCGCCTGCACTCTACGCGCTGTCTATCCTGGTGGTATTCCTGGTATTGGCGGCTCTGTATGAAAGCTGGTCCGTGCCTTTCGCGGTAATTCTGGTGGTGCCTCTGGGTATTATCGGTGCCCTAATCGCCATGAATGGCCGTGGCCTGCCAAACGACGTGTTCTTCCAGGTGGGTCTGTTGACCACTGTGGGTCTGGCGACCAAGAACGCCATTCTGATCGTGGAGTTCGCCAAAGAATACTATGAGCAGGGCTCCAAACTTGTCGATGCCACCCTGCACGCAGTGCGGGTACGTTTGCGGCCAATTCTGATGACCTCGCTGGCATTCGGTCTCGGGGTTGTACCTCTGGCCGTCAGTACAGGTGTGGGTTCAGGCAGTCAGAATGCCATAGGTACCGGGGTACTGGGTGGTATGATCAGCTCAACCTTCCTGGGTATCTTCTTTATCCCACTCTTCTTCGTGGTGGTAGAGCGCATGTTCAGTAAGCGTGAGCGTGAAGAGCGCAAACTGCGAAAACAGGCCAAATAATTCGCCTGTCGCCTCAAAGCCCGGCTGATATGCCGGGCTTTTTGTTGCCTGTTGCAAACCACTTCTATATGGAGCTTCAAAGACTTAACACCTGTTAGGTTCGCATCCGGCCTTAGGACTTGTCATTCCGCCCAAAATGTAAAATTGGTGGGCAACAAAGGGTTAAAGAAGCTGGTCAAGCGCGCCAATAAAGCTTAGGATCTGCACAGAAAACAGCACTTTTTGGAGTAATTCACCTTATGGGTATCAGAGCCATAGTCGTCGACACCGCCGGCACTACGACAGATCTTAACTTTATTCAGGATGTGCTTTTCCCCTATTCGGCCGAGGCATTGCCGGAGTTTTTAGAACGTTATCAAGATAATATTCTGGTAGAAAACTGTATCAGCGACACCAAAGAGATGGCATTGGAACCTGATGCCGATCTGCCGCGAGTAATAGAAATACTCCAACAATGGGTTGCCGAAGATCGCAAAGCCACTCCGTTGAAGACACTGCAGGGTCTGATCTGGAAACAGGGCTATGCCAAGAACGAGTTCACCGGTCACATCTATCCTGACTTCATTGAAGCCATCAAGGAATACAAGGCTCAGGGACTCAGAGTATACAGCTTCTCTTCCGGCTCAGTGGAAGCCCAGAAGCTACTATTCAGCCACAGTGATGGCGGCGATCTGACCGAACTGTTCAACGGTCATTTTGATACCCGCACCGGCGGCAAACTCGACAAGCAAGCCTACTGCAACATTATTAACACCATAAGTCTGAGCCCGAAGCAGATACTGTTTGTCTCGGACATGTTGGACGAACTCAAGGCCGCTGCCGCTGCCGGGCTGATCACCTGTCAGATGGTACGTGAAGCCGGGCAACGCACAGGTGATTTCCGGCAGGTAAAGAGCTTCGCCGAGCTAAAAATTGACTGATAACCGCCTAAGTTAACTGATGAATCAAGGGGAGCCAATGGCTCCCCTTATTGTTTACAACACCTATTCCTTATCCCGGAAAATCAACACCTGTACGGAATGTTGTTCCCCTCTTGAGACAGAGAGGCGCTGTTGTTATCCTGAGCCAACCAAAATAAAACGGTCGTTTAAATATGGAAGATTTTACTCAGCGTTACCCACAACACTCACAAATCCCGGTGGCCTGGGGCGAAATGGATGCCCTGCAACACGTCAACAATGTGGTCTATTTCCGCTACTTTGAGAGCGCCAGAATCGACTTCTTCAACCGCCATTTTCCCTTGGGTGAGATGTACAAACAGGGAATGGGGCCGGTAATAAGCGAAAACCAGGCCAGGTACAAGCGCCCGGTTACCTACCCGGATACCCTGCTGATAGGGGTCAAAATCAGCGATATAGGTGAAGACAGGTTTACCATGCATTACGAGGCGTACAGTAAGGCACAGCGAGCCATTACCACTACAGGTAGCTCTGTCGCCGTCATGTACGATTTCAAGAAAGGCACCAAGGCCAAATTACCGCAGGAATTGCTGGCAGTTCTCAAGGAATACCAAGAATAAAGTTGGTGTTCGAGCGAGTCTCTATTACACTTTTTTCCTATTAATAAACACAATAATAAGAGAAAAGCCCCTCAATGAGACTCTTTCTGCTGCTCTTCATGACTTGCTTTATGTGCTTCCAGGTCAAATCTGCACCCGGAGCCACTTCTTCTCCTGAACAGCAACTGGCCTCGGCCAGCGCTATCTTGGTGGACATGAAAACCGGTGAAATCCTCTATGAGGACAACCCGCAGCAGGTACAACCCATCGCCTCCATCACCAAATTGATGACGGCGCTGGTGACGCTGGATGCCAAGTTACCGCTCAACGAGCGGATTGCCGTGGATGTCAGCCAAACCCAAGTCATGCAAAATGTGGTATCTCGTATCCGTATCGGCAGTGAGCTAAAACGCAAAGAAGCACTGGCGCTGGCATTGATGTCTTCGGAAAATCGAGCTGCCGCGACCCTGGCGCATCACTATCCCGGCGGCTATCCGGCCTTTATCCAGGCGATGAATGCCAAGGCGGAAGAGTTGGGGATGACAGACAGTCACTTTGTTGAACCAACGGGGCTGTCGGAACAAAATGTCTCCAGTGCCAGGGACTTAGTCAAACTGCTGCAAGAGACTAAAAAGTATCCCTTGATAGGCGAGCTGAGCTCGGCCCCCAATCGCAGCGTCACCTTTCGTAAACCCAGATATAACCTGGCGTTTTACAACACTAATCGGCTGGTGAATAAACCAAACTGGCAAATTTCGCTTTCCAAGACGGGTTATACCGATGACGCCGGCCGCTGTCTGGTGATGCTGACCCAAATGGCCAAGCGGGAAGTCGCCTTTGTGGTGCTGGACGCCTTCGGCAAGCTAAGCCATCTGGCCGATGCCAACCGCTTAAAGAAGTGGCTGGAAACCGGCAAAATCAGTCAGGTTCCCCAAGAAGCTCTGGACTATAAACAACAAAAGCAAACAGAGCGTCAATCATTGCTCTCTGCCCGTTAATATTCAAAACCGCCGGTGACCCCGCGCAGATTTTTACTTTTGCGCGGTCGCCCCCATGTCGGTATTTGTTATCATCCCGCCACCTTTTAAAGGCCTTTGGCCTTAGCCGTTACTGAGTCAGGAAGATGCAGTCATTTAAAAAGCACACTCTTATCCCGCTGGATCCCCGGGATCCGCTCTCCATCAGCCAAGCACTGGCTCAATACCGGCAACAACTGCAGCAAAGCACTATTCTGCGTAAAGGGATGTTCGATATCGAATTTGTCGCCGAGACAGACAGCGGCAACCGCCGCCTGCAGATCGATGATCTGCAAGATTCAGGACTGCGCAGCCTGCTGCAGGAAGCCCTGAGCCTGGGCCCGGATGGCGAAGTATTCATGCTGCCGCCACTCATCAGTGACGAGTGTGACCTTTACCTCTCTGAACCTTTGCTGTTCGCCATTGCCATGCAACACCCGCACCTGACCCCCGAACTGCTGGCCACCGCCGAGGCCATGATAGACTTCGCCCGCAGGCACAATGATCTGCAGCGCATGTGGCTGGACGACAGCCGCATTTTCGGGGTCGAGGCCCTGTTTCTGCTGGCCCGGCGCACACCCGAACTGGCCTGGCTATTGGCACGCTTCCTGATCCCCGCCTGGGACAATGTCTACAGCAATGGCTATGAGCAATATATGGCACGGCTGCTCGAGCTCAATGGCTGGAGCCCGGATATGCTGCGGGCCTTTGTCTGGTGCGACAGTGACCATCTGCGCCAGGGCTTCTTCTACAGTGGCGAAACCGGCATTCAGAGTCATCAGCCTCTGGCCGACTTCCTCAAGCAAAATTCACAGCAATATCCTCTGTTCAAACAGCTGTTGAGCGAGCGTTTACTCAATAGCCCGAAACTGCTCGCCGCCGAAGACCGCCCACTCGGCAGAGTCGATGCCGTGCTGCATTTCTTTGTCAGCATGTACCCGATTGAGTTTGCCTGGTTTGAAGTTGAACAGAGCGAGGGGCTGGATACCCTGCTTGAAAGCCAGTTTATCTGCGCCAGCCTCGAAGAGGAGATAAGCGACCTGCGCGCCGCCATAGAGAGCCAGGCCAGTGGCGCGCTGGCCTGTTACAGATGCGGCATAACCGAGAGTGTTGAAACCGACGCAGATGAACAAGAAGGCAGCTATCAGGATGAGGACGATCAGCGGCCGGGCAGGCTGCTGCGTCTGTTAAAGCCATTGGTACTGGCGCAACCCCAAGGCGCGGCATTGTGGCAATATCTGCATGATGGCAGCCAACCCCAGGCGCTGGCGGCTCAGCAACCAATAGCATTAATTCCCGCCTGTAAGGCCAAAGCCCTGGGGCTCTATCACTACATAGTCGACTACTGCGTTACGGCAGAATCCAATCGACATATTGCCGAAGAGCTGAGCAGTATTCTCAGCGATAGCCGTTATGAACTGCTCTATGGTGATCAAGAAGATGTCGAAGCCTTTGCCGATATCTTGCCATCAAAGACTCTACCGCAAAGGCAACAGCAGTATTTACGCCTGCTGGATATCTGGTTCGCTTGGCTTGGTAAACCCGAGCTGGAAGAGATCCGCGAAAACCTGGTCGACGATGAAGGACTGCTCGATGATGTCCAATATCTGCAGCGCTACGGCAACCTCAGTGACACCAGTGAGCAGGCGCTGCTCGAGGCGCAACTGGCTAAACTGCTGCAGCAATGGAACGACAAGCGCCAGGTCTACAACCGCCCCTTGTTGAACAAGACCCTGGCCTTGTTCCGGCAACACCGGCAACTTGCCAACCCGGATAACTGGCCGCTGAGCCAGATGGAGCTCGGCCACTATGTGTTGCTGGCCTTCCTTTGGCAACAGGACTGTCTGGCCGGGTGCCATGACGCCACCAGCCGGGCGCTGAGCGAGAGATTAAACGCTAATAGCCCTTGGGAACTGCTTGCCGGGCAAGTGCTCAAACAGGCCGCAGACGATGCCAAGCCGCTCAAGGCGTTTATCTGTCGGCCCGAGTCCTCTCTTTGTGAGCTTGAGGCGCTGCAACTGGCACAAGACCAGCTCTATCGAAGAGGGCGTGATAGTGTTGGCCGCCAATTGACCCAGGAGCCCATCAGTGACTTCCAGCCCAAATACCTATTGTTCGACAAACAAGACGGTTTTCGCCGCGGTGCCATGCTGTGCTATTTCCTGCTGGCCTCGCAGCACACTTTAACTCACTCCTCGGCTCAGCCAAATGAGCCGCAAGCGCCGGCACTCATACTGGCCCGGCGCCTGTGGCAATGGCTGCTGGAACTGGCGCCACTCAAGCTCTTGCATTATGCCGCCATGCCTTACAGTGACGATAATTTCGACCCTGAGTTTGACTCTGATACCGAGCGCCTGGGCTTTGTCAGCAGCATGCAATCACTCGGCGTCAGTGAAGCCTTACTGACAGTGTTTGACTTCCAACTGTCGCTGAGCAGCGGCGATGGCGATAACACACTGCGCGCGCTAGCGCAGCTGAGCCAGTTGGCCCAGGCCTCATCGAGCCAGGCAGATCCACTGCTGCAGGCACTGAGACGACTGCCGGATAGAGAGAAGCTCAATGCCTTCGAACTGCTGGAGCTGCAATACCCCGGACAAGGCTTTATCCAACACCCCGAGCTGCAGCGGGAGTTGTCACTCTGCCTCGAGTATTTTATTCGCGACAACCTCAAGAGTTGGCAGCGGGTACTGGCTCAAGACTTTGATGGCCGCTGCCAGTTGCTGGAGCGGGGCATAAAGCAGCCTGTGGTTGCCGCGCCGCAACTTGTGGTTTGCGAGCAGGCCCAAGATGACAGATGGGACTGGCTCAATGTCAGCCTGCTTCGGCGTCAGGGTGAAGAGTTACAGGCATTATTGCTGACCCAAGCGATACCGCCGGAGGGCTTGCCCCAAGGTGTTGCGGGCGAGGTGCTGCTGTTTGACGAGAGTGTCAGCGCCGAGGAGATCTTGGCGGCATTCAAGGCCCTGTACTCGGTCGATGCCAGGGTCGCCTTGGTCAATGCTCGACTGCAAGCATACCTGAGTGGTGAACTGCCGCTGGCAGCCATGCAAGCCTGCCTGCAACGCCTGTTCGCCCTTGAAGAGCTGAGTATCTACTCATCCTTCGAGCGTTATGACCTCAAGCAGTGCCTGTGGCTGCTTCCCACCCCAACCCGGCAGCGACTGCTGCAGCTCCTGCTTGGCTACCAACTGGGATTTGAACTGTTCGATAAGCAGCTATTGCGGGCCTTTATGGCCGACAAGGTGGGCCGCGGCGACTGGCCAGCAACGCGATACATAGACAGGAGATACCAGGACAGCGATGAGCTGCAGGAAGCCGCGCTGAGCTGGCTGCTGCAAACCTTGGAGCCGCTGCGGCTTGAGCCGATGAAACTGCTGCGTTTTTGCCTCGGCAAGGGGGAATATGAGGCTCCCTGTGACTGGCTAGTCGCTCAACTGAGAAACGGCACGCTGACGCCCCTTATTACTCAGTTGACTGTCAATGAGAAAATCGAGCTGATCGATTGCCTGGAAGGCGACTACCCCGACGCGGCCGAGTTGCTCTCGGCACTGGCCAACGATGACTCCCGCCGGGTCAGAGATGCCATGGCAGAGCTTGCCTAACCGCCGCCGATTTGGGTAAGGCAAGGGGTTTGGCGGGCTACATAGGCTATGGACCACATAGACGCCTAGCAGCATGGGCACGCCTTTTAGGCTGTCTATGCTGCCCGCTTCAGCGCACCAGCCAGTCCAGAAATTGCCATAGCAAGACATTCATCTCCTGAGTCTCGGCCTGGCGCAGTACATCAGGTGGCTGCACCCAAGGATGGGGCTGACTAAACTCGGCGGTACTGTGACTGATAAGCGCCTCTATCGCCTCGGCGTCAAATTCCAGATGGCACTGAAAGCCGTACACTCTGGCACCATATTCCACTATCTGCCTCGGACATACCTCACTGAATGCCAACACCTTGCTATCGGCCGTCAGCCCAGGCATATCATGGTGCCAATGCCCCAGAGTGACACTGTCGCCGAAGCTTTCCAGGCCTGGATGCACCCTGCCGGCCGCGGTTAAGGTCACGGGAAAGAAGCCTATCTCAACCTCTGGGCTGGGTTCGAAAGAAGCACCGAGCGCCTCGCCAATCAGCTGTGCTCCCAAACAGATACCCAACACAGCCACCTGCCCGGCAATGGCTCTGGCTATCAAGGCCTGTTCCGCCCGGGCATCAAAATAGTGGCACTCGGCAATGCCGGTTGCCGGTGACTGTGGGCCTCCGAGCACAACCAATAAACCTACGCCTTGGAGGCTCTGCGGCAAGGATTCACCAAGCCAGAGGCGGGTATAGCTGGCTTCATAGCCGCGCGCGCGACACCAGTTCGCCAAAACCCCCGGCCCTTCGAAAGACTCATGTTGAATAAAATGTACCTTCACCTGTCGCTCCCGCGTTTGTTGTTCAGTTGACCGTCATGTTAGCCTTGACAGCAGATCGACAGGTATCGACACAAAGACAGATAACATTGCCAAACCGCCAAGCTATTTCCCCAACAGATACCCTAGCTTCAGAAGCACGGTTCGATGCCAACGGGCTGATAGCGGCTTATCCCTACGCCCGGGTGCTCAGCAAAGTGCTGTGGATGCCCAGAGGGCATGTCGATAGCTGGCACTGCCACAACTGGCATCAGTTGGTGTTTCCGGCAAGCGGCCTGTTACAGACTCAGGTCAGGGATACCCGCTTTATACTGCCCCATAACGGCGCCCTGTTTATTCCGGCAACCCAGGAGCATGAGTCCAGAGTCCTGGTGGATACCCAGTTCATCGGTCTCTACCTGGATCCCGCATATAGCCAGGGCTTTCCCACTCAGGCCAAACCCTTGGCAGTATCTCCCTTTCTAAGGGAATTGCTGCTACATATGACACAAGCACCCAGCCCGCAAGCCTCAGACGCAAGGTTGAGGTTATTGGCGGTTCTCAAGGATGAGGTGATCCAGGCGGCGCCCTATCGTTTGGGGTTACTGCTGCCAAAAGACAAACGTCTGCTGCGGATTTTTGATGAACAAGTTGCCAGGCCGGCATTGGAAATGACTCTGGCGCAATGGGCCGAGCGGGTGGGCGCATCCGAGCGCACTCTTTCCCGGCTGTTTGCCCGGGAACTGGGTTGCAGCTATCCACTCTGGCGCCAGCACCTACGTTTGTTGAGTTCGCTGACGCAGTTGGAACAAGGTGAAACAGTGCAACAGGTGGCATTTCAGGCGGGCTATCAGTCCGATTCTGCCTTTATCTGTGCCTTCAAAGGTCTCTTTGATCAGACACCTCACCAATACCGTAGCCAGAATAGGCCAACGTAGAAGACGCTGGCTTAATCTGTACTTGGAAAACGCCGACTCACTCCCGCAGCAAAGACTGCAGACGCTGACGGATCTCATCCGGAATAGGTCGACTCTGCTCACAGCTGTAGTCGTAGTGCACCAGGGTGGTCTTGGCTTCGGCGGTCAGCAGCTCTCCCTGCCAACTCTGTTGCAATACTTCGAACGAGCTGTTGCCTATGCGGCTGACCGAGGTCAATACTCTGACTGTCTTACCGTAATAGGTGGGCGCCTTAAAGGCGATGGTGAATCCGGCCACAATCAGGTTCCAGTTAGCCAGATCCAGACCTGGGTTGAAGATTTCGAACACAGGCTCTCTGGCAGCTTCAAACCACACGGGCAGCACAGTGTTATTGATATGGCCCAGGCCATCGGTTTCATTGAATCTGGGTTGAATATCCAGGCTTAACGCTTCCATAGGGTATCCTATTGTTATTATTGTTGATTAAAACTCGCACTTGTCTTTGCCGACCTTCAGCTTACCATTCATGGCACCTGGCTCAACCATCTTGCCGGTCGCCGTCATCCACTTGAGGTGTCCACGGGGGGGCGTAAGCCAGTTCAGAGGCGAGTGAAAATGATGAGAACATCAGGAGAAACAAGCCTGTGAGCCAGCCCTGTTGGAATAGTCCTTCCATATACTGCGTCCTTGAGAAATGGCCTTGGCAACAAGGTCAATCTTGGGCGCCAATACTACAACAGCCAAGATTGAACCTGAAGGAATCAGGATATTAAAAAGGCTGCCCAGGCAGCCTTCTTCGGACTTAACCGCCATACATGGCGTTAATTTCACGGGAATACTTGTGATAGATCATCTTACGTCTGAGCTTGAGGGTCGGGGTGATTAAACCCGCCTCCATAGAGAAGGCCTCAGGCAACAGGGTAAACTTTTTAATCTGCTCAAAACCCGCCAGTTCCTGTTGCAGGTGTTTGAGCCGTTCTTCAAAATGCTCCACCACATGGCTGTGACGTATCAACTCCAGCGGCGACTCATAACGGATCCCCTTCTGTCTGGCCCAAACCTCCAGAGCTTCAAAGGCAGGAACGATTAGTGCCGTCACATAGTTACGGGCATCGGCGACTACCGCCACCTGTTCGATGAAGGGGCAGCAACCTACTTTGCCTTCGACCCGCTGTGGCGCAATATACTTGCCATTGGAGGTCTTCATCAGCTCTTTGATCCTGTCGGTGATAAACAGATTACCCTGTTCATCCAGGTAACCGGCATCCCCAGTCTTGAGCCAACCATCCTCGAAGGCTTCGGCGGTGTCTTCGGGACGGTTAAAATAACCGCGCATCACGGTATCGCCGCGAACCAAAATCTCATTCTCGGCCCCGAGACGAATTTCCACTTCGGGCATACAGCGACCATTGGAACCTGTCACCCTATTGTCCAATGTATTACAGGTGACGGTTGCCGTGGTTTCTGTCATACCGTAACCACAAAGTACCGGCAGGTTAATGGCAGCAAAGAATGCACTCACTTTAGCATCCAAGGCGGCACCACCACAGGGCATCAACCGCAGACGACCGCCAAGAGCCGCTCTGAGCCGGCGATAAACCAACTTGTCAGCCAAATACCACTGCAATGACAATTTTTTACTGGGTTGAGCCCGGCCCTGCATCACTTCAAACTGGCGCTCGCCCACAGCCAGTGCCCAAGCAAACAACTTGCGATTGCCATTCCCGGCCCGGGTCACTTTATCCTGTACTGCGCTGTAAACCTTCTCCAGGAATCTGGGCACCACACACAAGGTGTGAGGACGCACGGCGGCAATGGCTTCCTTTACCCTATGAGTGTCAGCCAGGTAGACATTTCTGCCACCACGACTGAGTACATAGAAGGTCCAACCGCGCTCATAAACATGGCTCAGAGGCAGGAATACCAAGGAAACCTGATCAGCTTCAAAGGGGATCAATTGAAAGTGTTGGCGCATAGCCGAAGCAAAGTTACGTTGATCCAGCATAACCCCCTTGGGATCGCCGGTGGTGCCTGAGGTGTAGATCAGAGTCAGCAGGTCATCCAGAGTGGCATTCTGTTCACGGACAGCCAACTCAGTGCGTGCTTCTTCGGATACAACTTGGTTCAGTAATACATCCAGATGATGATGATGCAGTTTTTCCAAAGTAACATGTTTGTCAAACACCACCACAAGTTCCAATGTCGGACACATTGCTTCTAACTGACAAGCCAGTCGATACTGTGCCTTATTGGCCACAAATAAAACTTTTGCGCCGGCATCATTGATGATATAGGCAGCTTGCTTCAGGGTGGAGGTAGGGTAAACCGGCACCACAACGCCACGGGCACGAACGACGCCGACATCGGCGCAAGTCCACTGCGGGCAGTTATGGGACAGGATCACGGCGCGATCCTGAACCTCAAAGCCATTGGCAATCAGGATTCCGGCAATAGCCGCACTGATGCGGTCAAATTCGTTCCAGCTGACCTTATCCCAAGGCGCAGCTATTTCGAAGCCTTCCAGGGCGATATCCTCTGCACGCGCTTCAAGCTGCTGACGCAAGAGATGGGTGATTCTGTACTGCTCTAGAGACATAACTCGGTTTACCTTTTTAGCTTACAGCTGTTCCGCTTTTTGCGATTCTACCCCAAGGCTCAAGTAAACATAAGAGCTTTTGCTCTAGTTTCGTACAGTATCACGCTTCCCCCATAGAGATCAGACCAGTTGTGGTATCAAGGTTCAACGACTCCTGTACGCCATAATCTACGGCTACAACGATGAAACACTACTAGCGCCAATACCAGCATAATCAGGTCAAGGCTCAGCCAAACAACGCTGCCCGAACCTTGTTGTAACCCCCGTGCCAGGCCGGAACTCCAAGTAGAATTGACAATAAACAGCAGCATGACGCCAGCCAGATAGCCTTTCTGGTGGCTGATACTTCCCAGCGCCAGGAGCAGCGCCGAGCCCCAGAGAGCCGCCAGCAATTGGTGCACTCCAGCTAAGCCTTGGGTTTCGCCGACGAACCAATCCAACATCAGGATCAAGGTTAACATCAGCCCCAACAACGCCAGCAATCGGGTTTGACCGCGGGCAAATGCGGCCGTCAACCCAGCAAGTCCAGTATGCCCGGGCAGCAACAGCAATAACTCAGCCCCTCGCCAGCGTTGCAGCCGACTCCAGTGCACCAGGGAGCAGATGAGCATGGCTAACTGGCCGGCGATATAAATCACCGGCAATTGTTTATGCCAACCTAAATTAACAAGTATCAACAGCAGACTGCTGCCCGGCAGCAGGATCAGCAACCAGCTCAAGGTGGGGCCGATGAAAAAATTGACCGGATGCAGCCAGGCTTCCAACCTCAGCAGCGGCGGCCATATCCCCAGCCTTGGGCCTAAAACCCAACCCGCCTCCAGCCCATTGAGATAGATGCTACGCGCCTGTGGGTGCCAGCAAAGCAAGCGTAACTGTCTGGCGAGCATGACCAATAACACTGTCGTTGCCAACCACCAGCTCCAGGCGGGTAAAAGACGGGCAATGGACTCGCTGATTGGCAAGACCAAGAACAGCAGTACCGACCAGTAAAAACACTTGGGATAGCGCAAACATGCCAGTACAAACGCCAGCCCCAGACTCCAGGCAACACCTTGAATAGCCAAATTCGCAGGTGAAATCGCCAAACAAATAAGCTGAACCAGTATCGCCAGCACTGTGGCCTGCAGCAGTAGCGCCTTTTTAAAACCCGGCACCAATACCAGCCATTCACAGGCGGCCAGACGATTGGATTGCCAGGCAAAGGCGGCACATCCAGAAAGAATTGCCATTGCCTGGAACATCCCGGTCTTGTCGCTATCCCCACTCAACTGTATCACCAGGGCCAAAAACAAGCCCAGTCCGGCCGTTATCAGGAAGCTGACACTGCCGATATCTTTAAGCCATAAGGCAGGGAAAAAAGCCAGCCTCATGGATGCAGCTCCATAAACAGCTGCTCCAGATTCAGGCGGCGGGCATCTATCATGCCGGGCAAGGCCTGCCCCCGATAACCATCCACCACACAGCCGGCACGGGTTGTCGCCAACAGCCGCATGGATTCAGGCAACTGGATGTCACTGTCTGCAGCGAACTTCAGCAAACGCACCTCCTCCCTGAGCGCATCTATCTCCTTAAACAGCAGTAATTCCCCTGCTTTCAGCAACGCCAGATGACTGGCGACCCGTTCCAGATCTGAAGTGATATGTGATGAAAACAGTACGGCGGAACCTGATTCCAACGCCAGCTCGAACAGATCAGCCATAAAACGACGTCTGGCAACGGGATCCAGACTGGCCACAGGCTCATCCAACACCAGCAACTGAGGTCGATAGGCCATTGCCATAATGAGCGCCAGAGACTGACGTTGTCCCCCTGAAAGCCGTTGCACCTGAGCTTTGAGATCCAGACCGAAACGCTGCAACCATTGTTGCTGCAACTCCATGTCCCACTGAGGATAGAAACTGCTGTGCATGGCCAGCGCCCGCTCGACACTGAACCCCTCATAGCCGAAGGGCTGCTGCGGCACATAGCCCAAACGCTGCTTATGGCCTGAATCCAGCTGCTGCGGCGCCTGTCCCAGAGTCGTCACCAGGCCACTGTCACAGGGAATTATCCCAAGCGCAATACGCATCAGGGTCGATTTACCGGCGCCATTGGCACCAAGCAGCCCTACCACCATCCCTGGCTCCAACTGCAGATCTACCGCGGTTAACACAGATTTGCCGTCGAAGCTCTTGTCGACCTTAGTGAAACACAATAATGACCCGGCTGGCTGTTCCATACTTTTTCCCTGTTATTCCTTGGTTTGGGGCCAATATTTGACTACCAGCTGCTGCAGCCCCTGCTGCGACAACCCCAACTGTTGCGCCGTCACCAACAAGTCTTCAAGCTGCGGCGTTATTATGGCCTCAGCCGATAGACTCTGATGAGCCTGACGCAGGGCTACCCGGGTTGCCTGGCCGCGTCGCCGCTCCAGCCATCCCTGCTCCACCAACTGCTGCACCGCCCTGGAAACTGTCATGGGGTTTACAGCCAGATGCTCAGCCATCTGCCGCACCGAGGGCAATACGGTTTCCTCGGGCAGCTGACCGCCGACGATCAGATGAATAATCTGCTCGCTCAATTGGCGGTAGATGGGGTCGCCGCTGCTGGGGTTGACATTCAATAGTTCTAACATTAGCCTTGAAACACTGTATTAATACATTGATACAGTAGTTAAACTAACACAATCCGGCAGGAATGCCAAAAAGGGACACAAGCATGAAGCAAAGGAACTTTGGCCAACAATACTGGCCTGCCGTAACCAGCATGCTGTTGTTGGCACTGGGGCTCTGTTGGACGCCGCTGAGTCAGGCACAGACAGCTTCCGAAAGCACGGGCTGTTATATCGACGGTCTATCTGAGCGTCTGCGTTGCGGCACAATTCGAGTCGCGGAGGATCCGCAAAAACCCGATGGCCGCCAGTTGGCAATCCACTATGCCGTCTTGCCGGCCATCAAGAATACCGCCCCCGATGAAGCCGTATTGGCCATTTCAGGTGGGCCGGGACAGTCGGCCATCGAAAATGCCGCCACCTTCAACCTGATCTTAAGCAAAGTGCGTCAAAACCGGGACATATTGCTGATAGATCAGCGCGGCACCGGCCAGTCCAACGCCCTTGAATGTGCAGCGTTGGATTTGGAACAAACCCTGGCCTATAACGACGAAGCACTGGATGTCGAACAGGAAACCCGTAACTGCCTGAGCAAGTTGGATGCCGATATCAGCCAATACGGCAGCGAGCAAGCATTGCACGACTTCGAAGCGGTTCGCCGGCATCTGGGTTATCAGAAACTGCACCTTTATGGCATCTCCTACGGCAGCCGTATGGCCCAGCTCTATATGCGCCACTATCCAGAGGTACTCAAAACAGTGACCCTGGATGGCGTCGTACCTATGCAGCAGAGTGTGCTGGCCATAGGCGCCGCCATTGGCCGGGCCCAGGATCTGCTGCTGAGCGATTGTGAACAGGACGCTTTGTGCGCTCAAACCTACCCACAGTTGCGTCAGGAACTGAACCAACTGGCCGAGCGCCTGGGGCAACATGCGGTGATGAAGAAGGTGCCTCATCCGGTAACCGGCGATATCGCCATGCTGACCCTGACCCGTAGCAAGCTGCTCGGCAGCCTGAGAATGGCGCTCTACAGCCCCTCGGTCAGAGCCTTGCTGCCCTACGCCATCCACCGAGCGGCAATGGAGGAATACCAACCCCTGCTGGGGCTGATGGCTCTCAGTGTCGATAGCACAGGTATCGCCATGGGCATGCACGCCGCCGTGGTTTGCGGTGAAGATTGGCCCAGATTGACCGCCGCCGAGCGTCAACAGGCCGAGGCCAGCGTCATAGGCAAAGAGATGCTCAGCAGCCTGGACAGAAGCTGCCCTATCTGGAATGTCCCGGCCGCGGCGGCCACCTTTGCCGAGCCGATAGCCAGCGATATCCCCACCCTGCTGCTTTCCGGAGCCAAGGACCCCGCCACGCCGCCTTCCTGGGGCGAGCTGGCCATGACCCAGTTGAGCAACGCCAGACACTTGATCTCCCCCTATGCCACCCATGGTGTCGCCGCCCAGTCCTGCGCCAATGAGCTGATCGCCGAGCTGGTCAAGGGCACGGCGCCGGACAAGTTGGATGGCGAGTGTCTCAACAAAGATGTGCGTCGCAGTTTCTATCTCAACGCCAGCACAGTGGAAGCCATTCCAGGAGGAACAAAATGATCAAGGTGACCAATCTGAGTAAGCGCATTGGCAAGGTTCAAGCCCTGGATGGCCTGAGTTTCAGCGCCGAAGATGGCATGATTACCGGCCTGCTCGGCCCCAATGGCGCAGGCAAGACTACCTGCCTGCGCACTGTGTTTGGCCTGTTGAAACCGGACGAAGGCATAGCCGAAGTCGACGGCATAGATGTCGGTCGCAATCCGCTGGCGGCCAAGCAGCAACTGGGGTTGTTTCCGGATCCCTTCGGCCTCTATGAACGCCTGAGTCCGAGGGAATATATTCGTTTCTTCGCCGAACTCAGCGGCATGCCGAGCAAGGCCGCCAAGCAGGCGACTGCCGATGTGCTCGGCAAACTCAAGATGGACGATATTGCCGATCGCCACTGCAAGGGCTTTTCCCAGGGGCAGCGGATGAAGACGGCGCTGGCTCAGGCCATAGTGCATCAACCTACCAATATTATTCTCGACGAACCCACCCGCGGGCTGGATGTGATGAGCACCCGGGTTCTGCGGGAGCTGCTGTTGGATCTCAAACGCCAGGGCCACTGTGTGTTGTTCTCCAGCCATGTGATGCAGGAGGTCGCCGCCCTCTGTGACAAGGTGATAGTCATGACCCAGGGACGCGTAGTGGCCGTTGGCAGCCCGACCGATCTATGCCGTCAAACCGGTAAGGAGTCATTGGAAGATGCCTTTATACAACTGATAGGCACGGATGAGGGGATAGCCGCATGATGAGTCGACTCTTGACACTGGTTCGCAAGGAACTGCTGGATGCCGCCCGCGACAAGCGTTCTGTAATGGCAGGTCTCTACTATGCCATAGGCACGCCGTTGATCATGTGCGGTCTGTTTGTGGTGCTGATTGGTCAGCTCTCCAGCCCGGATGATCTGCAAATTCGCATAGACAACGCCGAACAGGCGCCGGATCTGGTGCGCTATCTCGGCCAGAAGGGGATAAATCAGGACAGCGGCGAGCAGGCAGGCGCTCTGATACTGCAGATAAGCGAGCAATATCGGGCGCAGATGGCCAAAGGCGAAAGGGCCGAGGTGATCCTGATAGCCGACAACTCGGATGAAAAGCTGCAGAAATCGATTCGCCGTCTGGAGCGGGCGCTGCAGGGTTATTCCTCCGAAATGGGCAGCCTGCGCCTACTGGCCCGCGGTATAGATCCCAGGATAATGCAGCCGATTAAGGTGCAACTGCAGGATCAGGCCACGCCCGACTCCAAGGGCGGAATGATCCTCGGGATCGCCATTTTCACCATGATCTACTCGGTATTTATTTCCGGGATGAATCTGGCGATAGATACCAGTGCCGGCGAACGTGAACGCAACTCATTGGCGCTGCTACTGAGTCACCCTGTCACTCCGAGGCAATTGGTGATCTCCAAACTGCTGGCGGTGACTGTGTTTGCCATGCTGGGCTTGATGCTGATTTTGCTGATCTCCAAGTTTGCCTATCCCATGGTGCCCTGGCAGGAGCTCGGCTTCAGCATCAGTATCAGCGCCGAGTTTATTGCCCTGATGCTGTTGATAGGCTTGCCGGTCGCCCTGCTGGCCGCCAGCATGCAGCTGTTTGTGTCCTTCCTGGCCAAGACCTTCAAGGAAGCCCAGTCCTATCTGACCATAGTACTGTTCGTGCCCTTGGCCCTGGCAATGACCGCCAGCTACGACATAGCGCCGGACACCTTGCAGTGGTTGCCGGTCTCGGGGCAGCAACAGGCACTGATGGCTTTTATCAAGGGTAAGGAGTTGCCGCTGCTGCAGCTGTTGGTATCCAGCTTGCTGACGTTGGCCATCGCCGCCGCCCTGGTGCTGGGACTGGAACGCTCACTCAAGAGCGAAAAGGTGGTGTTCGGCCTCTGATCCCCCAAGGCCGCAAAAGAAAAGGCAAGCCGAGATTCAATATTGGCTTGCCTTTCGATTGCCGAAACCCCGAAACCCGTCCCCCGAAACCCAAGGGTATCGGCCGGGTAAAAACCGGGTTGGCTTATTTCGCCTTGGGACGAAACGGCTTGATCACTGTCTCATCACATTCGAGGAAGGGGCCTTCCATCAAATCGATACAGTAAGGAATCGCCGGGAATACCGCATCCAGGCACTCACGAATCGACTTGGGCTTACCCGGTAAGTTGACTATCAGGGTGTCATCTCTCAACCCGGCGGTTTGCCGTGACAAAATCGCTGTCGGAACAAACTTGAGTGACTCGGCGCGCATCAGCTCGCCAAAGCCAGGCATCATACGATCGCACACGGCTTCGGTCGCCTCGGGCGTAACATCGCGCTTGGCCGGCCCTGTGCCCCCTGTGGTCACCACCAGACAACAGCCGTCTTCATCGGCCATCCGCTTGAGGGTGGCTTCAATCACCGTCCTCTCGTCCGGGATCACTTCATAAACACTTTCCCACTCACTGGTGAGATAAGCATTGAGAGTCTCTATGATCGCCTTACCGGAAATGTCTTCATAAACTCCGGCGCTGGCACGGTCACTAACGGTTACTATCCCGATTTTGGCTTTGGCCATGCTGTTCCCCTTGGCAAAAATACTTGTGTTGCAGTGGCGCCTAACATACCACAATTAGGCTTTGCTGCCCCCATCAGCGGGAGCATTTTGTCGTCTCGGGGTCGGGAGTCTCAAGAGGCTTGGTTCTCAAGCGGTGCCAGGCGCTCAACGCCAGCAAATACAGGGTTGCCACCACAAACGCCAGCACAGTTCCCCAGACAATGCCGAGCCGCGGATAGAGCCAGCTCACCGCAATCACATAACACATGAGCGACCCCAGGCCTCTGGGATAATGCTTGATAATGGTTTGTGCCTGCGGCGCACCATAGGCCAGATGAATGATCAACAAAAACGGATAAAGCGTAATGGGGAAAGCGGCCAGAATACCGGCCTGAGCCGGCGTCAGCAGTTTGGCCGCCGCCGTGACCAACAGCACTATTATGGCGGCTGCCGCAGCCCTAAGCAGCAATACCAGTGGGCTGAGTCGAACGGGCTTGGCTACTGTAGCGTCCGGTATTTTGGCAAGCACCAAACCCACAAGCACAATCGCCAGCAGCAGCGCCAGGCTTCCGCCGAGGAGATTAAGATTCAACAGACTCAGAAGATAGCCACTGAGGCCAAAGGCCAGCAATCCCAGGCCTGACCCCAGCAGTGCCACTAACGGCAGTGGCCGCCCACCGCCGAGACGAATACCCAGGGCATAACCACAAATCAGCAGCAACGAAGCGATAAAACCGGACAAGGCCGCGGTAGCACTGGCGGCAGCAAAGGGTTCACCCAATTCAATGCCGATAAAAAACAGTGCGATAGCCGTACCAAGCGGATAGCCGGACAAAATACCCGCCACTCTGGGGCTGACCCGCTCAGCCACCAGCGACAGGCCCACCACGGCTATGATGGCGGTAGCTATTTTGGCGAGTAACAGGCTATCCATCTCCCTTCTCCCGACACTAGAGCAGGCGCCTGGCCTGCCAATACTTTTGCTTCCAGTAGCTGTTATCTAACGATGAGATCATCACCCCCTGACTGGTAGAGGCGTGCATAAACTCATTGTTGCCTATATAGATCCCCACATGGCGGCTACTCCAGCCAGTCTTGAAGAACAGAAGATCGCCCACCTTGAGCTGGCTTTTCTTGACCGCGAACCCCAGCTTGCGCTGTTCCTCCACTGTGCGCGGCAGCATGATGTCGCTCAATCGCCGGTAAGTCAGGCTGACAAAGCCCGAACAGTCGACACCTCGCTTGCTCATGCCTCCCAAACGATAGGGAACCCCATGCCATTCTCGCTGCATCGTCAGCAGCCGCTGCTGTGACAGGGGCACTTGCTCATATCGCTTGGCTTCGGACTCTGTGCCCACTTGGGGCTTAGCCACTGTAGCCGGAGCGGAAACAGGATCGGGACGACCGGAACAGCCACTCAGGGCGCCCAACAACAGGAATGTCGCCAATATCTGCCACAGCTGCATGCACTTTCCAACTCAGATGCCATTGAAGAACCCCTAATGTGCAATAAGCCGCCGCTATTTGCAAAATCTGTGGTTAACATTGAGTTTTCCTCGGCCAATAAAGCAGATATATCAACTGAGCTAAGATGTTTTCATTTAAACCGGCATGCCAAAGAATCACAGCGACCAGAGCTCTAGCCAAGCGGAAGAGCTTCCCTTCAGGAACTATACTCAGCAAGATCCCGTAAGGAGGTTGTTATGCCTAAATTCATCATTGAAAGAGACTTACCCGGAGCCGGAGGTTTATCCACGGCAGAGTTTCGTGAAATCTCACAAAAGTCCTGTGCCGTGTTGGAAGATATGGGGCCGAAGGTCCAGTGGGTAGAGAGCTTTGTGACCCCAGATAAGATCTACTGCGTTTACATAGCCCCCAATGAGACACTGGTGCGTGAACATGCGGAAAGGGGCGGTTTTCCTATCAATGCCGTCAATGAGGTGAGACGTTCAATCGACCCAACGACGGCGGAGTAACTCAAAAGGGACTTTGCTTATTCAAAGTCCCTTGTATCCTCAAGGACACCCCAACGTAGCCGAAATCCCCGCTCAAAAGACAGAAAAGACAGGACAGCCATATCTTTTTGATGTTTCGCCCAAGAAAAAGACAGGACAGCCATATCTTTTTGATGTTTCGCCCAGGCTTGACTAGGCTT